>JBOHYW010000044.1:0-22290 GCA_050738155.1 Rhodanobacteraceae bacterium | reverse complement strand
GTGGTCGGTTTCCGTTTCACCGGCAAGCTGCCGGAAGGCGCGACCGCAACCGACCTCGTGCTCACGGTGACCCAGATGCTGCGCAAGCACGGCGTGGTCGGCAAGTTCGTGGAGTTCTTCGGCCCCGGCCTGCAACACCTGCCACTGGCCGATCGCGCGACACTCGGCAACATGTCGCCGGAATACGGCGCGACATGCGCAATCTGCCCGATCGACCAGGAATCCATCAACTACCTGCGCCTGTCGGGCCGCGACGCGCACCAGATCGAATTGATCGAGGCGTATGCAAAAGCGCAGGGACTCTGGCACGACGAAAACTCGCCACGGGCCGAGTTCAGCGCGGTGCTGGAACTCGATCTCGCCGACGTGAAACCGTCGCTGGCCGGGCCCAAGCGCCCGCAAGATCGCGTGCTGCTCACCGACATGCGCGAAAGTTACAAGGCCGCGATGCAGGCGCTCAACGGCGGCAACAACGGCAAGTGGGACAAGCAGAAGGAACGCTTCTTGAACGAAGGCGGCAGCACCGCTGTCGGTCGCAGCGAAAGCCAGAGCGAGTCCTCGCCCGACGTTTGCCCGCACATCGAGCACTGCGAACTGGAAGATGGCTCGGTGGTGATCGCGGCGATCACGTCGTGCACCAATACCTCCAACCCTGCCGTGATGATCGGAGCGGGCCTGCTGGCGCGCAAGGCGGCCGAGCGCGGCTTGGCGCCGAAGCCGTGGGTCAAGACGTCGCTGGCACCCGGCTCCAAGGTCGTCACCGATTACCTCGAAGCCACCGGCCTGATGAAGGACCTGCAGAAGCTCGGCTTCTTCCTGGTCGGCTATGGCTGCACCACCTGCATCGGCAACTCCGGGCCGCTGCCGGAAGACGTCAGCAAGCGCGTCACCGACAATGATTTCTCGGTGGCCGCGGTGTTGTCCGGCAACCGCAACTTCGAGGGTCGCATCCATTCCGAGGTGAAGATGAACTACCTCGCCTCGCCGCCACTGGTGGTGGCATTCGCGATCGCCGGCACCATCGACATCGATCTCTCGAAGCAGCCGTTGGGCAACGGCAAGAACGGCAAGGATGTTTACCTGAAGGACATCTGGCCGACCAACAAGGAAATCGCCGACCTCGTCACCAGTTCGGTCACCGCCGAAATGTTCTCGAAGAACTATGCCGACGTGTTCAAGGGCAGCAAGGAATGGAACGCAGTCGAGGTACCCGAGGGCGACCAGTACGCGTGGGATGAGGAATCCACCTACATCAAGGACCCGCCCTACTTCGAGGGCATGACGATGGAACTGCCGCAGCACGCGGATATCAGCAACGCTCGCTGCATCGGCCTGTTCGGCGACTCCATCACCACCGATCACATCTCCCCCGCGGGGGCGATCAAGAAGGATTCGCCGGCCGGCAAGTACCTTATCGAGCGCGGCGTCGAACCGAAGAACTTCAACTCCTACGGCTCGCGGCGCGGCAACGACGACGTGATGGTACGTGGCACCTTCGCCAACATCCGCATCCGCAACCGCTTGCTGGACAACGTCGAAGGCGGCTACACGTTGCACATCCCGAGCGGCGAACAAATGACCATTTACGACGCGGCGATGAAATACAAGGAAGCAAAGACCCCGCTGATCGTGATCGCCGGCAAGGAATACGGCACCGGTTCGTCACGCGACTGGGCGGCCAAGGGCACGTTGCTGCTTGGCATCGAAGCCGTAATCGCGGAAAGCTTCGAACGTATCCACCGTTCCAACCTGGTCGGCATGGGCGTGTTGCCGTTGCAGTTCAAGGACGGCGAAAATGCCGAAAAGCTTGGCCTCACCGGCAAGGAGACGTTTGCGATCAGCGGTCTCGACAACGGCGACGCCAGAACCGCGCACGTCACCGCAACCGGCGACGACGGCTCCACCAAGAAGGAATTCGACGTGCAGGTAATGCTGTTGACGCCGAAGGAACGTGCGTTCTACAAGCACGGCGGTATCCTGCAATACGTGCTGCGCGATCTGGCGAAGAAAGCGGCGTAGGAGCGAGCGTGCTCGCGACCAGTGGTGACGGATCTGGCGCTGCGCGTCTTGATCCCCTACATGCTGTCGTTGCAGGTCGTAGGCCGGATCAAGCCGCGTAAGCGGCGGATCCGGCGTTTGCGCATTCGCGCTCGCGTCTTGATCTGCCCTACGGGTTCGACTTCGCTGTTCGCGCCGCTTCTGCGGCGCAGTCAGCGCTACGCGTCCCTGATCCGCCCCACAAGCCATACCGTTCACGCTATACCCTGCGCAGAAACGAAACAGCCCGGCAAAAGCCGGGCTGTTTGTTGTCGAAGATGGAGATCGAATCAGTTCGAAGCCCCGCTCCTGTCCACATTCAGCGTGCTGCTGTAGAACGCATCGAGGTCAGACTTCATTTTCTTCAGCGCGTTCGGGTTCAGGTAAATCATGTGGCCCGAATCGTAGTAGGTGAACTCGACGTGCTTGCGCAATGACGGCGGCAACAGCGCATGGTCGATGTCGTATTCGGTGCCATGGAACGGCGTGGCCAGATCGAAATAACCGTTCTCGGAAAGCACCCGCAGGTACGGATTCTTGCGCACTGCATCGGCCAGATCGCCAGCGACGTAGGGCATCGGAAGCTTGAACGGACCGAAGCCGCCGTGCTTCCAGTCCCACTTGCGGATGGTCTGCGGGTTCATCACCTTGTAGGCGTAATCCGATTTCCAATTCAACACGTTGCTCAGGTACCAGTGGAACGCCGCGGTAAAGGCCGGCGAAATGAACTGGTCGGAAGGGTCGAACGCCGGGTTGGAAGCAATCGCATCCTTGTCCGCGGCGGCATAGCGGCCATCGTAACGGCCGATGTGCTCGCGCTCGGGCAGCATCAATTCCTTGCGGAATTCACTGGGTTTTACACGCAGGTTGGCGCGTTCGATGTACTCCACCGGCAAACCGGTGAACTCGTGCATCTTCTGTGCAACCGCATCCAGTTGCGCTTTCGGCAAGCGATCGCCCTGCAGCAGCGCCGTTGCGTACGGGCCGTCGGTGAACTCACACGCCTTCTGCACGAAAGCCGGCAGATTGGCGGGCTTGTTGGCCAGCTTGTTGTGGTACCAGGCCACCGCCGCGTAGGTCGGCAGGTTGTAGATGTAGTTCTGGTCGGAACCCGGCATCCACGCGAAATAATTCAGGATCGACGACTGCAGCACGACGCCGTTCAACGCCACGCCGTTGTCCTGCAACCAGCTCGACAACGCCGCCGAACGGGTGGTGCCGTAGCTTTCGCCGTACAGGAATTTCGGTGAATTCCAGCGGTTGTCCTGGGTCAGGTACCGTTTGATGAACTGGCCGAATGCCTCGACGTCTTCATCGACGCCCCAGAAATCCTTGTACTTGCCCTTGCCGACGATGCGGCTGAAACCGGTGCCCATCGCGTCGACAAAAACCAGATCGGAATCGTTGAGCAGGCTTTCGTGGTTGGGCGTGACCGAATATGGCGCGGGCGCATTGGCGCCGGCGTTGGTCACGTTGACACGATACGGTCCGAGCCCGCCCATGTGCAGCCAGATCGAGGAAGACCCCGGCCCGCCGTTGTACAGGAAGGTCACCGGCCGCTGCGACGGATCGCGCACGCCATCCTTGGTATAGGCGACGTAGAACATGACGCCGTCGGCTTTGTTGTCCTTGTCGCGCAGCAGGATCGTGCCAGCGGTGGCGGTGTAGTGGATCGTCTTGCCTTCGATTTCGATGCTGCCGTGGGTGACCACGGTGCGCTGTTTCGGAACCGGAATCGGCGCCGTTTTCGAAGCGGAATCATTATTCTTCGATTTACCATGATCGGCCGCATGCGCAGGCGAGGTCATGATCGCCAAGCCAGCCAGGGCAACCGCCAGCAACAAGTTGTATTTCACGTCGTACTCCCCTTCAAGGTGGAATGCGGCGACTGTGCGTCGCCAGCCGGGTATCGTCGGCTGCACACGATTCACAGCGCCAGTGCCATAGGTTGGGTGTGCCACGCGCAATGATGACGTCGGCATTCGTCACATGGCGATCACGCCATCGCGGCAACACCACCGCTGGTTACGGACGTCCCGTCAGTGTTCCCAGCTTGCGTGGTAACAACGCCAATCGCCATCCTCGCGCCGCCACGCGGTGGTCATCGCGTAGACCGATGATTGCTCGGGTAACAGATCACCGGGCTTGCCACCGGTCAGCACCAGATTGAAGTGCGCGATGATGCGATCGCCCTTGCGCTCGAACGTGATTGGCCCGACCAGAACGCCGGTTTTGTCCTGCCGCAGGGCGCGCACGGCCAGCAAACGATGCAACGCGTGTTTGTCGAAGTCGCCATCATGGCCGGCAAAATCATCGCTGACTACGCCGAGCACACCGTGCACATCGTTGTCGCGGGCCGCGGACGCGGCCGAAGCGATCGCGGCGCGAATCTGCTGCTCGGCCGGCGTGTGATGACAAGCCGCCATCGCAAGCAAGACCGGAAGCAACAGCGCGCACAGCCAGCCAGAAACGGCTGGTTGCGCGCGACCAGGAAATTTCGGTTCCCGCATGCTGGGTGGCTCCCGTGCGCTGCCTTGCAAGCGATTGCACTCCAATCCAACGCGCCAGCCTGCTTGCCGACGTTCGAGCTATCGTGCTCCAATGCAGCCACCAAGCGCAATACGCGCATTGACAAAAGGGAACTGAAGCGATGGCCGATCCACGTCCCTGGCTCACCCAGTACCCGCCCGGCGTTCCCGCTGAAATCGACGCCGGCACCTACGCATCGATCGTGGCGATGTTCGAGGAAGCCTGCGCACGGCACCCGCAACGCCCCGCCTATTCGAATTTCGGCACGACATTGACCTTCGCCGAACTCGACGACTTGAGCGCGCACTTCGCCGCCTTCCTCGCCAACGAATGGAAACTCGGCAAGGGCGATCGGCTCGCGATCATGCTGCCCAACTTGCTGCAGTATCCGGTCGTGCTGTTCGGCGCGCTGCGCGCCGGCTTGACCGTGGTGAACGTCAACCCGCTGTATACCGCGCGCGAGCTGCAACACCAACTCGCCGATTCCGGCGCAAAAACCATCGTGGTGATGGAGAACTTCGCCGCGACACTTGAACACGCGATCGGGCAAACCAGGGTCGAGCACGTGATCGTCACGGCGCTCGGTGACCAGCTCGGCGGCCTCAAGGGTCCGCTGATGAGTTTTGCGGTCAGGCATGTCAAGAAGATGGTGCCGCGCTGGTCGCTGCCCGGCCACCTGCGTTTCGGCGACGTGCTGGCCAGGGGCGCACGCATGCAAGCGCCGCAAGTCGAGTTGTCCCAGGATGACATCGCCTTCCTGCAGTACACCGGCGGCACCACCGGCGTGGCCAAGGGCGCGATGCTCTCCCACGGCAACATGGTCGCCAACACCCTGCAGCTCGCTGCATGGGTAGGCAACCTGTTCCTGCGCGGCGAGGAACAGATCATCACCGCGTTGCCGCTTTATCACATCTTTTCGCTGACGGTGAACGCGCTGATCATGATGCACTTCGGCGGCGAGAACGTGCTGATCACCAACCCGCGCGACATCCCCGCCTTCATCAAGACACTGAAGAAGACCCCCTGGACCGCGATCACCGGCGTCAACACGCTGTTCAACGCGCTGGTCCACAATCCGGCATTTGCGTCGCTGGATTTCTCGCGCGTCAAGTTCACGCTTGGCGGCGGCATGGCCGTACAGCGCACGGTGGCGGAACGCTGGAAGCAATTGACCGGTGTGCCGCTGATCGAAGGCTACGGCCTGACCGAAACGTCGCCCGTGGTAACCGCCAACCCGCTCAGCATCAAGGACTACTCCGGTTCGATCGGGCTGCCGTTGCCGTCCACCGGGGTGCGCCTGTGCAACGACGACGGGAGCGACGCACCCGCCGACGAACCCGGCGAGTTGTGCGTGCGCGGCCCGCAGGTGATGCAGGGCTACTGGAACCGTCCCGAAGAAACCGCCGCGGTAATGGACGCCGACGGTTGGCTGCGCACCGGCGACATCGCGCGCATGGACGAGAAAGGCTTCTTCTACATCGTCGACCGCAAGAAGGACATGATCCTGGTGTCCGGCTTCAACGTGTATCCGAATGAAATCGAGGACGTGGTCGCGCGCCATCCCGGTGTACTGGAAGTCGCCGCGGTCGGCGTGCCCGACGAACACTCCGGCGAGGTGGTCAAGCTGTTCGTGGTGAAGAGGGATCCGGCACTCACGGAAGCTGCGTTGAAACAGTTCTGCCACGACGAATTGACCGGTTACAAGCGCCCGAAGTACATCGAATTCCGCAAGGATCTGCCCAAGAGCAATGTCGGCAAGATCCTGCGGCGCGCATTGCGGGATGAAGAGAAAGCTCGGGACTCGGGACTCGGGACTCGGGACTCGGGTGGCGCACAACCTGCATCACGATAGCGGCGATCAACATGCCCAAGCTCGACATCGATTCCCTGCCCCGTCACACCGGCTGCGGTTACCCGCCGCCGTTCGACCAACCCTGCCTCGCCCGGGTACGGCGCCAAGTCGGCAATGCCGGCGGCCTCACCGATTTCGGGGTAAATCTACTGGAATTGGAACCCGGCGCGTGGTCGAGCCAGCGGCATTGGCACTCGGCCGAGGACGAATTCGTGTGGGTGCTGGAAGGCGAAGTGACCCTGATCGACGATACCGGCGAGCACCTGCTGCGCGCCGGCGATTGCGCGGCATTTGCCAAAGGTGACGCGAATGGTCACCATCTCGTCAATCGTTCCAGTGGAACCGTCAAAGTGCTGGAAGTGGGCACCCGCGAACCCGACCACGATCATTGCGCGTACCCCGATATCGACCTGCGCATTGGCCCTGGCCGCAGCGCGGGTTATACGCACAAGAACGGCACGCCTTACCCGGCCAAGGAATAACCCGTGGCCGGTCTGGCGCAGCATCAAGGTCCTGTCTCTGCCCCCGCGACCTCGTGTGCTATCCCGAAAGCACCTTTACACGTCATTCCGGGGCATCGCCGGCTTCATCGGCGATGAACCCGGAATCTGCTGTTGGTTTGCAGCGTGAGAGCAGATTGACTCGCCGCATCCCGCGGCTCGCCCTTCGGGCCATTCGCTACGCGAATGTTCGCTCCGGCATCCTGCCTCCGCAGTCGGATCTCACCCACTCTGTGGGTTCGTCCGGAATGACGAATGTATCTGCAGGACGACAGAATGGCGCACATCCGTCACCCAACGCCCGATGAATGACACATGCGGCACGCGTCAACAACCACAAGCGCCTTGCGTTTTCAGGATTGGGCCAGTCCGGTCCATTTGGAGATACCACCGTGAAACGCATCGCGACAACCTTGCTCGTCGCAGGTCTCATGGCCACGCCGATGCTGGCGTTGCCACCGCCGGCCGCGGCCGGGGTCAGCGTGGGCATTTCCATCGGCATCGCGCCTCCACCGTTGCCCGTGTACGCGCAACCCGTCGCGCCGGGGTCGGGCTATCTCTGGACGCCGGGTTACTGGGCCTGGGACGCCGCCTATGGCAACTACTACTGGGTCCCGGGAACGTGGGTGATTCCGCCAACGGTCGGCCTGCTGTGGACTCCCGGTTGGTGGGGCTGGTCGGCCGGCTATTACCGCTGGCATCCCGGTTACTGGGGTGAGCGCGTCGGGTTCTACGGCGGCATCAACTACGGCTTCGGGTATTTCGGCGCGGGCTACGTGGGTGGCTACTGGCGCGGGCACGATTTCTACTACAACCGCGCGGTCAACAACGTCAACGTCACCAACATACACAACGTGTACGTGAACAAGACCGTCATCAACCATGTCAACGTCAATCGCGTCAGCTACAACGGCGCACACGGCGGCGTCATGGCCCGACCGAACGCCGAGCAACGCGCGACAGCCAACGAACGTCGCTTCTCGGGAACATCCATGCAGACGCATCAACGTGAGGTCGCCATGCGCAATCCGGCGCAGCGGTTCACGGCGAATCGGGCACGCCCGGCGGTGTTCGCTACCCAGCGCGCCGGCAATTTCGCGGGGCCGCACGTCGTGCGCGAATCGGCCGCGCCACGTGCGCGCCTGGAAAACACGCCCGAACGTGCGCGCGGCACGGTGACCGCACCTCGTCGCGAACGCGATTTCGCCGTGACACAGCGTCCGCATCCGCAAGCTGCACGCACGGATCCGGCGACACGTACGGAACGCGCGGTGGCAGCATCGGAACGTGGTCACGCAGCGCAGCGTGGCACCCGCCAGCGAAACGAAGCATCGCGTGACAACTCGCCGGTGGCACACGCAAAGCACCGCGGCAAACCGAAGCACGCCAAGCAAGACCAAGGCGGGCGTCGCTGATTGTATTCTTCGGGCTCCACTACATTGGGGCGGCCTTCAGGGCCGCCCTTTTTGTTGCACGCGCATCATTCCGATGCCGTGTCGAGATCTTCGTCGTTCCACGGCTCCAGCGTATCGGCGTAGCCACCCAGCAACTCCCAAAGCGCCTTTTGCACTTCCTCGGGAATGCGCGCGAACGCCAGCGCAATATGCTGCCCGGCAACCCGCACCACTTCGGCCATCACGTGCACGTTGATGTTGTCGCCAAACAGCATGTCCAGCACCCAGACATCACCGGCAGAGCCATGCCAGCCCTCCGGGCGCGACAACCTGACGCCGGTGGCCGAGATGTCGTCCAACTCGGTTTGCCACACGTCCCCACGCCGGCTCATCAATACCGCCGTGCGGCGGCCCATCCGGGCGTGTCGCATGTGTGCGGCATCCGCCGTATCCGGTTTCCACTCGCTCGTCACGTCAAGCATCCCCTGTCACCTCCAGAATCATGCGGCGACCCGATCCAGAGTAGCCGGTTTCGCCTTGCATTGACTGCAAGCAAAATCCACGCCAAACGCCGAATGTCGAACCTCTGGACTTGCGGGGCCTGTGGTCTTACTCTTTGCGGGTAGCCGGTTGCCGGAACCTTGAAGATCCGCCGCAAGTCGCCGAGCGCCACGGATTGTCCTGCAAGGTCCGGAATGCAAGCGATTGCGCCGGTGTGATGGGGTGGTTCCACCCCACGCCGCGGTCGATTCAAACCGGCCGCCAACTCCCGCAGACGGGTTCGGAATTTCGGGGCACCGGCCCATGGCGGGATTGACTGGCACGGCCGGTCATGGGAGTTCTTTTTACGTGGCATGGCAAGCCGCCGCATCGTGCGTGGACCATCGACGTATCGTCGCCTCGCTTGGCGCGCGTCGTGCCTGCCGTTCAGGGCAACCCGACGACGCAACCGTTTGGCATGGTGTAGACAGGCCCCAGTATTCGCGTTGCGATCCGCATGTTCCTATGAGTATCGAATGACCGCAGAAACCGTCAGCACCACGCCACCTGCATCGAAAACGCCCGCCAGTGCGACGACGCCGCGCCAGCAGGAGATGCCGCTGGCGGTCGTGCGCGGCCAACCCGTGCTGCAGATTCCGCAGGACCTGTACATACCGCCGGACGCACTCGAGGTCATCCTCGAAGCCTTCGAAGGCCCGCTGGACCTGCTGCTGTACCTGATCCGCCGCCAGAATCTCGACATCCTCGATATCCCGGTCGCCGAAATCACCCGGCAGTACATGGATTACATCGACGTGATGCAGGAAATGCGGTTGGAATTGGCGGCCGAATACCTGGTGATGGCCGCGATCCTGGCCGAAATCAAATCACGCCTGCTGCTGCCGCGCCCGCCGGTCGAAGAGGGCGATGAAGGCGACCCGCGCGCGGAGCTGGTACGCAGGTTGCAGGAGTACGAACGCTTCAAGAAGGCCGCCGAGGACATCGACACATTGCCGCGCATGGAACGCGACCTCGACAACGCCCAGGCTTTCGTGCCCGACCGCCAGATCGTCAAGTTGCCGCCCCCGGTCGACCTGCGCGAGATGCTGCTGGCGTTGCGTGACGTGCTGCACCGCGCCGAACTGTATGGGCACCACGCCATCGAGCGCGAGCCGCTGTCGGTACGCCAGCGCATGAGCGACGTGCTGCGCAAGCTGGGCGACGGTTCGTTCCATCGCTTCGAAACGCTGTTCGAAACAACGGAAGGTCGCACCGGCGTGGTGGTGACATTCCTGTCGCTGCTCGAACTGGCCAAGGATCGCCTGATCGAGATCATGCAGGAGGCGCCGCTCGCCGCGATCTACATCAAGGCGCGCGCAACCGAGACAACGGAATAGTTTGTTTCCGATGAGAGTAAAAAGCTGTCCGCAAAGGACGCGAAAGACGCCAAGAAGGCAATCAAGCGTTTGATTGTTTCTGCTTCTTTTCGCGCTCTTTGCGTACTTCGCGGACAGGCGCTTCTTGCTTTTACACCGTGCCGAACAAGGCGCACAAGATGAGACTTACGTGGAACAGGAACAACTGAACAACATCATTGAAGCCGCCCTGCTTGCGGCCCAGCAACCCTTGACGCTGCCCATGCTGGCGGCGCTGTTCCCGGAAGGCGACGGCGTCGGCCACGAAGACTTGGCGCGCGCCCTCGAAGCCTTGGGCGAGGCCTGCGAGGGCCGCGGCATCGAACTGGTCGAAGTCGCCTCCGGCTTTCGCTATCAGGTCCGTGAAAGCGTGCACCCATGGGTCGCGCGTTTGTGGGCCGATCGCCAGACCAGATATTCGCGCGCGCTGCTGGAAACGCTGGCTTTGATCGCCTACCGCCAGCCGATCACGCGCGGCGAAATCGAACAGGTGCGCGGCGTCGCCGTGTCGACCAACATCATCCGCACCCTGGAAGAACGCGAATGGGTACGCGTGGTCGGCTACCGCGACGTGCCCGGCAAGCCGGCACTGTTCGGTACCACGCGCCAGTTCCTCGATTACTTCAATCTCAAGTCGCTCGACCAGCTTCCCACGCTCGCCGAAGTCCGCGAGATCCTCGATCCCGAACCGCAACTCGCGCTGGCGCCCGACGCTGTCGGCGCGCAAGGCGACGCGGAAGCCGATTCCGAATCGCAATCGCCCACTTCCACCGAACCGACTGAAGATGTCGTGGACGCCGATACGTCCACGAACACTCCACGCACCACCGAGGACGCCGCATGAGTTCCACCCCCCGCAGTTTGCTGACCCTGAAACGGTCTGCCCCACAAGCCGCCGACAGCGCGCTGGAGGAACGCCTGCACAAGGTGCTGGCGAACGCCGGGCTGGGATCGCGGCGCATGCTGGAGCAGCGCATTGTCGGCGGCGAGATCCTGGTCAACGGCCAGCCCGCGCAAACCGGCAGCAGCGTGCGCGCCGGCGATCGTGTGGAAGTCGACCGCAAGCAATTCATGGTCGCCACCGACAACCACGACCGTACCGAAGTGCTGATGTACCACAAACCGGAAGGCGAACTGACCACGCGCGACGACCCGGAAGGCCGCCCCACCGTGTTCGAAAACCTGCCGCACCTCAACGGCGCGCGCTGGATTTCGGTCGGGCGCCTGGACGTCAACACCACCGGCCTGCTGCTGTTGACGACCGACGGGGAACTCGCCAACGCACTGATGCACCCGCGCAACGAAATCGAACGCGAATACCTGTGCCGCGTGCACGGCGAAGTACCCGACGAAACCTTGGAGACGTTGCAGGCCGGCGTCGAACTGGAAGATGGTCCTGCGCGTTTCGACAAGATCCAGGTGGTCAGTCGCGGCGGCAGCCACTGCTGGTTCCGCGTGGTACTGCACGAGGGCCGCAACCGTGAAGTCCGCCTGCTGTGGGATTCCCAGGGGTTTCTGGTCAGCCGCCTGAAGCGTATCCGCTACGGCAACGTCGAACTGCCGCGCGGCCTGCGTCCCGGCCAGCACGAAGCGCTGGCCGAAGACGCCGTGACATCGCTGCGCGAACTTGCCGGCGCCGAAGGCACGCAGCCGACGCTGACCCTGAAGCCCGTCCTGCATCAACGCAGCACGCCCCGCGGCGTCACCGAAATCCGCCCCAACAGCAAGGCGCCGCACGCATGGACCGGCGTACGCCACGACGAGGCGCGCGAACTGACCGCGTTCGACCGCGTGCGACCCGACGATTTCAACAACCGTGGCAAGCGTCGCCGCGGCCCGCCGCGCGGCGAGGTCAACGGCAACGTGCTGAAACCCGACAAACCCGCACGCAAGCCGGGCAAGAACAAACGTGGCGTCGCCCCCGGCCAGGAGCTGCCTTCGGTGCGCACCTGGTTCGCGGGCGACAAGCGTCCCGGCGGCGGCCAAGGCCGCGGCCAGGGCCGAGGACCAAGCAACAGTGGCCAGGGCCGTGGCCCGGGCGGCAGTAGTGGCCGCAATGGACGCGGCGGACCACGACGAGGCGGCGGCGGTGGCGGCAATCGCGGTCCATCGCGCTGACAAGGGATCAAGTCATGTCGGCCCAAACTGCTGTCGTGATGTGGCACAACCCGCGCTGCTCCAAATCGCGCGGCACCCTGGAACTGCTGCGCGAACGCGGCATCGAACCGCGCATCGTTGATTACCAGAAAAATCCGCCGTCGCCGGCCGAACTCGAACACGCATTGAAATTGCTTGGGCTCGGACCGCGCGAATTGATGCGCAAAGGTGAATCCGTGTACGCCGAACGCAACCTCGACAACCCAGCGCTCACCCGCAAGCAATTGATCGATGCGATGGCCGCGTATCCGATCCTGATCGAGCGCCCGATCGTGTTCGCCAACGACAAGGCCGCCATCGGCCGGCCGCCGGAAGCCGTGCTGGCGATCCTGTAGAAACCACGCCCGCGATTCAACAAAACGAACGTAGGTTGGGCTGAGCAACGCGAAGCCCAACGTGATCGCGTTTTGTTGGGCTTCACTGCGTTCAACCCAACCTACTACGCGCTGTAGGAACCACGTGCCAGGACACCGGATCGCGGCCGCGCGAATCCGGAATGCCGGTTCCGTCGCTACGCTCCTTGAACCGGCCTACGCGATGCCTTGCAGTAGGCCGGTTCAAGGCCGAAGGCCGGAGCCGGCGACATCGAAACACGACGCGCCGGCAGCAAGCAGGTTGGGCTGACTCCGGACTTGATCCGGGGAAAGCCCAACATGATGGCCTTTCGTTGGGCTTCACTGCGTTCAGCCCAACCTACTCGCTTCACCGCAACTCGAACGCATCGGCATCCATCCACGCCGGAAATTTTTCGCGAAACGCGGCCAGCGCGGCGGGATCGAGCGAAACGGTGACGGTCTGCTCCTGCGTGCCAAGATCCACCATGGCCTGGCCAAGAAAATCCAGTACCGCACTGTCGCCCGAGTACGGCAACTGGTTGCCATCGACGCCGACCCGATTGACACCGACGCAATAGCATAGGTTTTCGATGGCGCGCGCGCGCAGCAAGGTGCGCCACGCATAGGTGCGCGCCGATGGCCAATTGGCGACGAACAACACCAGGTCGTAGTCGAAGCCGCGCCCGGCGTCGTGGCGATTGCGCGAGAACACCGGGAATCGCAGGTCGTAGCAAACCAGTGGGCAGATCTTCCAGCCTCTCCATTCGACGACCAGCCGTTCGTGTCCCGCCGCATAGCGCTTGTGCTCGTCGGCGTAGCGGAACAAGTGACGCTTGTCGTAGTGGTGAACCGCACCGTCAGGGGTGACGAACAGCAGCCGGTTGAACACTTTTCCAGTATCAGCACCCTCGCCCGCCCGCAACTGCACGCTGCAGGTGACCGCGGCATCCAGTCGCGCCGACTGTTCGCGCAGCCATTCGAGCGTCGGGCCATCCATGCCCTCGGCATTGTGGATTGCTTCGTTGGAAAACCCGCTGGTGAAGGTTTCGGGCAACACCACGAGGTCGCTGCGTCCTGCCAGCGGCGCGATCAGCGACCCGTAGTAATCACGATTGCCGGCAGGATCGTGCCAGCGCGTCGCACCCTGCACCAACGAAACCCTCAAAGCTTGCATGGCTGGTCTCTCATCCAAAAAACATCTCCGCCGCCTGGGCAAATGGACCAGGGCGGCATGGGTTCAATGACAAGGGCGACCATTGGTTTTCAGATGTCCGGCAAACTATTTGCCGGGCTTGACGAACTTCAGCGTCATCCGGTCCGATTCGCCGATCGCCTTCATCTTTGCGTGTTCGGATTCAGGCCCGGAAAGGTCGGGTGGCAACCGGTGCACATTGATGTCTTCGGGATCTTTCGGGTTGCGGTTGATCTCCGACACACCCGTCAGTTGGAAGCCAGTCTTCAAGCCGAGCTCGATCAGGTAATCCTCGGGCAGCCGATGCAGCTTCTTCGAGCTCTCTGCCGCATTCGCGAATGGTTTCGCGCGATGCTCGGTGACGCCGAACACGCCACCCGGTTTGAGCACGTCGAACGCCGCCTTGAACACCTTGGCCAAGGTCGCGGGGCTGTTGTTCATCCAGTCGTGGGTGTTGCGAAAGGTCAGCACCATGTCGGCGGAACCATCCGGCCCGAGGTTAACTTGCGCAGGCGGCGCAAACGGAATGACCTTTTCGATGTGCCCGAACACTGCCGGATCGGCCTTCAATTTTGCCTGGTACGCATTCGCCATCTTCGCCATGAATTTGCTGTGGCTGTGGGTCGGCGGCGCCGCCTCGACCAGATGACCGTGCGCATACAGGAACGGCGCCAGGATTTCCGTATACCAGCCGCCACCCGGCGCGAGTTCGACCACCGTCATGTCCGGCTTGATGCCGAAGAATTCCAGCGTGGCGATCGGATGGCGATACTTGTCGCGCGCCTTGTTGGCCGGCGTGCGCCAACTGCCCGCAACGGCTTCCTTCAACATCATGTTGGTATTGCCGTTGGCGGCGATCGGCCTGGCAGCGGAAGCCGTGCCCGCAAGCAATGCGACACAGGCAAACAGAAAAATTTTCTGACGAACTGTGACAGACATGGCTCGATCCTCCTTGGGCTGGAGGCTGCAAGATTACGCCGAAACGACCGCCGCCGCGCGATAATCAGCAGTCTGGTCCGAACAGGAAATTCCGATGTCCAGCCGAACACTCAACCTTGGCGACGCGCTGTACCAATATATTCTCGAGCATTCGCTGCGCGAGCATCCCGAGCAGACCGCGCTGCGCGAGGCCACACGCAAGCACCCGCGCGCGGGCATGCAAATTTCGCCCGAGCAAGGTCAATTCATGCAGTTGCTGGTGAAGCTGATCGGGGCGAAGCGCACGATCGAGATCGGAACCTTCACGGGCTACAGCGCCTTGACCGTCGCGCTCGCACTGCCGCACGACGGCAAGATTCTCGCCTGCGACATCAGTGATGAGTACACGTCGATCGGCAAACCGTACTGGCAACGCGCCGGCGTCGCCGACAAGATCGAGCTGGTCATCGCACCCGCCATCGAAACACTGGACACGCGCCTCGCCAGCGGCGATGCCGGCCAATACGACTTCGCCTTCATCGACGCCGACAAGGCCGGTTACGGCGCCTATTACGAACGCTGTCTGAAACTGGTCCGCGCAGGCGGCCTCATCGCCTTCGACAACACCTTGTGGGGTGGCGACGTCGCCAAGCCCGCACACGACGATGACACCCGCGCACTGCAAGCGCTCAACGACAAACTCCATCACGACGACCGCATCGACGTGTCGTTGTTGCCGATCGGCGACGGGCTGACGCTGGCACGCAAGCGCTGATTCACTCCAACGCCTGCGCGTGTACCCCTCGTACTGCGCGACCTGAAGGATCGGCCATGGTGGCAAAGGCCGGATCCCACGCAATTGCAGCCGGTGATGAACAGGCGATGGATTTGCCGCCCGGCACCGTGGCGGCGCAAGCCTCGCCGGGATAATGCTGCTCGAAAATGCGGCGATAGAACCAGGCTTCCTTGCTGGCCGGCGTATTGAACGGATAGCGCGATGCCGCAGCCGCGAATTCGCGATCACTGACGGCTTGCCCGGCATGGGCCTTCAGTCCGTCGATCCAGCCGTAACCAACGCCGTCACTGAACTGCTCCTTCTGTCGCCACAGGATTTCCTTCGGCAGTGCACCTTCGAATGCCTCGCGCAACACGGCTTTCTCGATACCGCCGGAACCGGCCCCGCCCTTGTCGACCATTTTGTGCGCGGCATCCATCCCCATCGCCACGTCGATGAATTCGAGGTCGAGGAACGGCACGCGTGCTTCCACGCCCCACGCCATCATCGCCTTGTTGGCCCGCAAGCAATCGTATGAATGCAGTGCGTCCAGCTTGCGCACGGTTTCTTCGTGGAAGGCTTCGGCCGATGGGGCCTTGTGGAAGTACAGGTAGCCGCCGAAAATTTCGTCCGAGCCCTCGCCCGACAGCACCATCTTCACACCCATCGCCTTGATCCGTCGCGCCAGCAAATACATCGGCGTCGCGGCGCGAATGGTGGTGACGTCGTAGGTTTCCAGATGCCGGATCACCTCCGGCAGCGCATCCAGACCTTCATCAAAAGTGTAGACGAAACCATGGTGCACGGTACCCAGCGCGTCGGCGGCGACCTTGGCGGCAGCGAGATCGGGCGAACCCTCGAGGCCGATTGCGAACGAATGCAGCCGCGGCCACCATGCTTCGGAGCGGTCGTTATCCTCGATGCGCTCGCGCGCGAAATGGGCGGCGCAAGCGGCAACCAGCGATGAATCCAGCCCGCCGGAAAGCAGCACGCCATAGGGTACGTCGGTCATCAATTGGCGATGCACGGCCTGTTCGAACGCACGGCGCAGCTCACCTCGTGCCGGCGCGTGGCCCTGCGTTGCCGCGTAGTCGCGCCACGGCTTCGAGTAGTAGCGAAGCAGCCCACCGCTGGCGCTGTCATAGACATGCCCCGGCGGAAACGCCGCCAGGTCGGCACACACGTCGGCCAGCGCCTTCATTTCCGACGCCACGCACAAGCGCCCCTGCGCGTCGTGGCCCCAGTACAACGGGCATACCCCGATGGGATCGCGTGCGATCAGGTAGCGCCGCGCCGCGCCGTCCCACAACGCGAAGGCAAAAATGCCGTTGAGCTTCGACACGAAATCCGGATCGCCGCCGCGGTACAGCGCATTGATCACTTCGCAATCGGAACCGGTAGTGAAGTCGTAACCACTGGTTTCCCGCAACGCGCGATGGTTGTAGATCTCGCCATTCACTGCAAGCGCAAGCGTGCCATCGCGTGAACGCAGCGGCTGCGCGCCCGAAGCCGGATCAACGATGGCCAGCCGTTCGTGCACCAGGATCGCACCATCGTCCATGTATACCCCGCTCCAGTCCGGCCCGCGATGGCGCTGACGCCGCGACAGCTCCAGCGCCTCCCGCCGCAACGCGGCAAGGTCATCGCCAGCCTGCAGATCAAAAATCCCCAAAATTCCACACATGCTTGACTACCTCTTTTCAAACCAACAAAAAACCCGCACTGGGCGGGTCTCGATCGCGTATCTGATAATGGAACTTGCAGCTACGCGCGGACCCGCCGAATGTCGGCGTTATTGTTCGCGCGATTATTGCCCCCGGCAGCCGCCATCGCAGCGCCTGCGGGAAGCGCGGCGGCGTACAGGAAGCTGGCGGTCACTTCGGACATGGGGCGACTACAGCAGAATGGCCGTCCAAACGCAAGCATGCCGCTTATGCCTGTTTGAAATGACGCGTCGTCAACCGGCCCAGAATGCAATCCTGCGCGCGGCCACCAACAGCCGGAATGTATCGCCAGGAACCGGAATTCGCCAGCCACCGTCTGGAGAAACACCTGCACGTGGCCTGCACGCGGGATAACCGACGGGTAACACAACCGGGTATACGCTTCCGCACGCGGCGCCCCAGGGCCAAGGCGCTACCCTCGCATTCCGGGCCCCTCGGAGAGACTCATGAAACGGCTGCTCATCGCGAGCATTGCGCTCGTGTTGTTCGTTCCTGTGTGCGCGTTGGCGCAAAGCCCATTCAATGGAACATGGAAGCTGGATCCAACCACGGTGCACCAATCCGGCGGGCAAGCGATGGTCATCTTACTGAAGGACGGCATGTACCACTGCAACTGCCACCCGCCCATCGCTGTCAAGACTGATGGGCAAGATCACCCCGTGAAGGGGCACGACGGGTTCAATACCGTCGCGATCAAGGTTCTGAACGACCACAGCATCAAGGAAACCGACAAGCAGGACGGCAAAGTCGTGTCCGACAGTACGATCACCACGGCACCGGATGGCAAAACCGCCACCGAAGCGTTCAACATCTATTCCGGCTCCAGCCCCTCAACCGGCAAAGGTGTGCTGAAGCGGGTGGCGAAGGGCGCGCCCGGCTCGAATGCCGTGGCCGGATCATGGAGACTCGATCATGTCGTCAGCGGCGGCGGCGCCATCTTCGATCCGACCTACAAGATCGAGGGCAATACCGTAACGTCCAGTGATGTCGCTGGCGATTCCTATACCGCAAAACTCGGCGGCAAGCCGGTGCCGGACATGGTGAACGGCAAGACCGACGGCACCGTGTCGGTGAAGATGCTGGGCAAGAACACGCTACGCGAGACCTATGCAAAGAACGGCAAGGTGACGAGCACCAGCATCATGACGATCTCTGCGGATGGCAAGACCATGAAGATGGTCGACCACAACATGAAGAGCGGTGTCACCACGACCATGGTGCATGACAGGCAATAACCGCGCCGTCGGCTCGGTCATCGATGTCAGAAAGGAACCCTCGAAAGGCCCGGCCGACTTGCCGGGCCTTCTTTTCATCTGGCCATGCATTCCCAATGTCGCACCAGCAGCCGCAACGATTCGCTGCCGCGCCAGTCGTTGACCATCAGTTCGTAGGCAACGCGCAGCGGCACGCCTTGCGGCATGTCTGCGTCCACCTGAAATCTCACGGCGTCGTGCATGCGACCGTCACGCGGATCGCGCAATTGCAGGCGCCGATGGCTGCCATCCACGCCCATCGGCCTTTGCGCGACACACTCGAACACGTTGTCGAACAATGGCATCGGGAAGCCCTGCCCCCATGGTCCGGCCATGCGCAATTGATGCGCCAGATCGAGATCGAAATCCACCGGCGCCAGCTCGCCGTCGCTCATCAGCATCGGTTGCAGGGACTCCGGCGTAATGCGTTCGCGCACCACGGCATCGAAGGCTGCTGCAAAACGTGCGTAGTGGCTCAGGTGCAGGCTCAAGCCCGCCGCCATCGCGTGGCCACCGAAACGATCGATCAGGCCCGGGCAGCGCGCGTCCACTTCCGCCAGAGCATCACGAACGTGGAAACCCGGGATCGAACGTGCGGAACCCCGCAGTGCGCCTGAATCATCACCGGCAGGCGCAAACGCCACCACTGGCCGATGCACGCGTTCCTTCACCTTGGCCGCGACCAACCCAACCACGCCGTGGTGCCACCCGGGATCGAACAGCGCGATGCCGGCCGCGTCGCCAGCCGCAACATCGGTCAGATGCGCCAACGCTTCTTCGACCATGGAGGTTTGCAGGTCACGGCGTTGCGAATTGATGTCATGCAGCGCCGCGGCAAATTCACGCGCACGCGCTGCGTCATCGGAGAGCAGGCACTCGACGCCCACTGACATGTCTTCCAGGCGCCCTGCTGCATTGACCCGCGGCCCGATTGCAAAACCAAGATCGACAGCCGTCGCATTGTTCGCAGCGCGGCCGGAAACCTCGAACAACGCGCGGATGCCGGCACAAGCCTGTCCCGAACGGATGCGACGCAAGCCCGCTTCGACCAGCGCACGATTGTTGCGATCCAGCGGCACCAGATCGGCGATCGTGCCGAGCGCTACCAGGTCCAGCAACGCTCCAAGCTCGGCTTCGCCCCGCTTGCCAAGTTTCGCGCGCAACGCCAGCAACAGGTAGAACATCACGCCGACGCCGCACAAATGCTTGCTGGCGAAACCATCTCCCGCCGCATTGGGATTCACGATCGCATCGGCATCGGGCAATGCCGGACCGGGCAGATGGTGGTCGGTGACGATCACGCGACAACCGCGCGTTCTCGCTGCCGCAACGCCCGCCAGCGAAGCGATGCCGTTGTCCACGGTGACGATGAGGTCCGGCGTTTGCGCAAGCGAATCGACCAATGCCGGCGTCAGGCCGTAGCCGTGCACGGCGCGGTCGGGCACCACGTAACCAACGTTGCGACCGCCGAGCATGCGCAGGCCGCGCACCCCGACCGCACAACCTGTCGCGCCATCGCAGTCATAGTCTCCGGCGATCAAAATGCGTGCGTCGTCGCGGATCGCGTCCGCCAACAACTGAGTTGCGCGATCGAGCCCGCCCAATGCGTCCGGTGGCAACAGGCCTGCAAGACGATGTCCGCAATCATCCGGGCAGGTCACGCCGCGCGCGGCGTACACGCGTTGCAATACTGGATGAACGGACGTTGGCCAATCATGCGGGACTTCGGAGGCAACCGCCCGGCGCGCGATTCGCAATACCGCTGGCGCGCTCATCCACGCCGCCAGAATCGCAGACGATGATGCGGACGCACGCGAAAACGCTCGCCACCTGCGAACGTCAGCATGATTGTGTCGCAGCGGCTGACGGCCAGGCAGCGCTGCAACGCGGGCAGCCATTCCGCGACCGATTCGCCGACACCAAAAACCAGGTCGAGCAACAAGGCACCCCCGCCTCCGCAGTCGCCCTGCAGTGCTGCCAGCGAGGGTTCCAGCCGGATTGCACCGGCGAGCTTGGCCAACCCACGCAGCACGTCATCCCCGCTCGCCACGGCATGCAAGCTGGTCTCCACCGGGTTCGGCAGCGACCCTTCGCCCCAGAACCACAGCGCGTTGACCGGCAATTTTCCGGCTGCGACGCGCCGGGCGTTGACGGGATGCGCGTGCAACGTGACTTGCACCTCGTTGAACAGCCGCCGCCATGTCCGGCCGGCATCCCCACGCGGCAGGCATTCGAGCATGTCGACGCCCAATGCATCCACGGGACACACGAATTCGGCATTCGGCGCCTCGCCGGAAAGGCGCAGGCACCATGTGGACGGTGTATCCACCGACAACGACACGCCGACACCGGCGAGCAACGGACGCAATGCATCAGCCAGTTGCGATGCATCGTCGCTGCCGAGATCGTCGAGCGGCCATGCCATCAGGCGCGCGCCGGTCGCCTCGCTGCGCACGTACGCCGGGTCCGCCGCCAACCAGATACCGGTTTCGGCGTTGTCGGCGTGGGTGCAATGCCGCACAGCCGCGGCAGGCATCGAGTCGCCGGCAAAGCGAAACAGCTCCCGCACCACGGCGTCCCGCGCGTTGCGGACATCCGGCAGCCGATCGCCACGTGCCAGCCAGGCGCGCAACGCCGGGGCTTCGTTCACGCTCGCCAGTGCCGGCAACAAGACATGCAACGCGGTCATGCCGTTGCACCTTCGATCTCTTCATAGCATTGCAGCCACTTGGCTTCCAATGCAGCCTTTTCCTCGCACAACTTGTTTTGAGCGCGGCCGATCTCCGCCAATACGGCGGTCGGACCTTCGTAAATCTCCGGGTCAGCCAGCCGCTGCTGCAAGACTCCCAGTTCGCCGTCGATCGTCGCCACGCGCGTTTCGATCTTCTCCAGGTGCTTGCGCAACGAACGCGTCCGCTCGCGTTCCGCCGCGGCCTCGCGGCGACGCTCGCGTGGATCGGCAGTCGACTTGGTGGCAACCCCGGAAACATCCACATCCCCGCCGCGCCCGCGCAACCAGCGCGCGTAGTCGTCGAGGTCGCCGTCGAATGTCTCGACGCGACCGTCGGCCACCCGCCAGAAGCTGTCGCACACCAGGCCAAGCAAATGGCGATCGTGCGCCACCAGCACCAGCGCCCCCGGATAGTCGTTCAGGGCATCCGCGAGCGCCTCGCGCATGTCGAGGTCGAGATGGTTGGTCGGCTCATCCAGTACCAGCAGGTTCGGCTTGCGCCATGCGATCAGCGCCAGCGCCAACCGCGCGCGTTCACCACCCGAAAAACCCTCGACGGGTTCGAAGGTGCGATCACCGGCGAAGTTCCATTGTCCCAGCCAGTCACGCAGCGCCTGCGCGGATGCCTCGGGTGCCAGTTCGCGCAGATGATCGAACGGCGTATCGCCGGCGCGCAGGCTTTCTACCGTGTGCTGGGCGAAATAGCCGATCACCAGGTCCTTGTGCGCGCTGCGTTCACCCGCAAGCGCCGGCAATTCACCCACCAGCGTCTTGACCAGCGTGGACTTGCCGGCGCCGTTGGGGCCCAGCAGGCCGATCCGGTCGCCGGCCTGGACGCTGAAGCGCACGTCGGCCAGCACCTTCACGCCGGACCCGGTCCCACGGCTGGCCACAGGCGCAAACGAGGTCAGGCTTTCAGCCCTCCCCTTCAAGGGGAGGGTTGGGTGGGGATGGGTTTCGCGATCCACTTGGCAACCCACCCCCATCCCGGCCTTCCC
>JBOHYW010000043.1:0-22711 GCA_050738155.1 Rhodanobacteraceae bacterium | reverse complement strand
CCTTCGACGAGGCCTCATACATAAATGCAGCCCGTGCTTCGTGCACAACAGCGGTTGACACCAGGGGCGAGTCCATACATAGGTTGGGCTGATCCCGGACTTGCTCCTGGGGAAGCCCAACGTGAAACCTTGATGATTTCGCATGTTGGGCTTCGCGACGCTCAGCCCAACCTACGCTTGCTGGATTCCCGCGTTCGCGGGAATGACGGGATCAGGGATTTCCGCGGCGCGGCGCGTTCTCCATTGAAACGGCAATGGCTGCGGATTGCCGCCCCCGAGAGGCCAGAACCAACAACCCCCGTCACCGGGGTTGTTTGCATGCAGGCAATCTCGTGAACGACTGACTACGCGGTAGTGCGCCTGCGCAAGCCCACGAATGCGCCGACCAGCAGCACGCCGAAGCCGAACACGCCAAGCGCAGCGGGTTCCGGAACGGCTGTGGGAGAAACGATATCGAGCGTGAAGCTCTGGTCCGCTCCGGTCCCCCACGTCCATACGTAGATCCCGGGTATCACGCCGAGGCTGGCGAAGCTTGCGCCGTCATAGGTTGCCGTACCCAACCAGGCGTCCCCGGATACGTAGCCAGTCGGTACAAAAAGCAGCGGAACGCTGTAATAAGAAGAATTGCCGATGATTCCGACATAGTCCCCGCTTCCGGTGGTAGCAGGGGTGCCTATGCCGCTACCGAAATTTGTGGGTCCCGTGAACCCGGTGTAGGAATCGATATTCACGGCAGACAAGGATCCGGTACTCATGTACCCCAAGTCCGGCACTATGGAGGTTACCGAGGTAGATGAGCCAAAGTGCGTCAGGCCAGCCAGGTCGAACGCCCCGCTTCCGGTGGCGACGACATCGCTTCCTTGCTGCGTGAGCGTGACCACGTAAGGCGTGGCGAATGCGGCCGCTGGCGCCAGCAGCACGGCGGCAGCCAATGCCATAAGGCCAAACGGCAAGAATCGATTGAAACGTGGGTTCAGGGACTTGTTCATCAAAATTCCTTCGTACGAAATGGATTGCCTCTCAGGCGTGCGAAAAAAGCAATTTTGGTGCCGTCCGGAAAAATACCTTGTTATTCAATGAGTTGTGACGTACGCAATCCCGTGTTCCGTGAAAAGTGTAAGAAGATTCGACGGATTCTGCGTTTGCAAACCTTCCAGGACGGGTATGCCGGGCGGAATCGGCGCAGCCGCTTCCGCCACACACCACGACTCCAAATCGGCGGAAACCGCTGCGCAGGCTTTGCCTTGCTTGGTGCGCATCAATGGCGTCACCGCTCCGGTCGCGTGCACGCGACCGAGCTCCTTGTCAAATGGCCACCTTGCTGAGACGGTGCGGGTCTATCTGCCGTTCGCGTCACTGCTCCTTGACCTTCACGCCGCGAAACAGCAGGTCGAGTTTCTTTTTCATCGCGGCCTGCGGTTGGGTGCCGGGTTGGTACACCGACGCCGTGTAGAGCACGGAAGGATTGGCGTTCTTCGGGGGTGTCACCACCGCGCTGATGCCGGTGAAGTTGTCCCCGCTGAATGCCATCGCGTCATACGGATTTTGTCGGGCGACGATCTTCTTCCAATGCCTCTGGAAATGGTTGTCGAGATCAGGCGGCGGCGCATTGTGTCGTATCACGCCGACCATGTGATGGTTGTCGTCATGTGGTGCCAACCAAACCTGCTTCACATCCCACACGACTTTGTCGTGTTCGGGAATGAAATTGAAATCCAGGGTCAGCATGCTGTTCGGCTCGATGCCCTGCAGCGCCGACGTTATGGAGAACCCCAGTCGCTGCGACGCGTAATGGAAGTCCTTGCCGTAATCGAAGCCGATGTGGATGTTCCCGAAAGCATCGGGCAACAATTTCGGCTCGGCAAGAAAGGCTTTCCATTGCGCGAGCGTGCCGTCATAAGGCAGCAGGATGAAATCGGTGAGCGCACGCAAATTCATGGAAACGTCGTGTTCCCCGGCCGCCGGGCTGAGGCGCGTCAGGATTGCGTAACCATCGGGGGTCGGCAGCGCGAAAACGGTCTGATAGCCGTTGGCGTAGGGAATCGGCCAAGTCCAGACCTGCCAATGACGGCCCCAGCGGTCGCTCCAAGTGTCCGTGCTCGCGGGTTTGCCGAGCGAAGTGACCCGGATCTTGTCCGGCCCGATCCTGCGCTTCAACACGCCGGTCTTGAGCAGCAGGTCCATCACGCCCTTGGGATCGTGGTGGAATTGGCCTGCGGGGATGTTGTCCGGCTTGCGCAGATGGAACAGGACGTTGCCGCCGACCGTGCCGCCCGCGATGTAGCCGTTGGCGGGTAGCGTAATCTTGACGGCGCGTTTGGCTGCCGCGCCCCACACGCCATCGCTGTTGCGGACCAGCAATTGCGGGAAATCGCCCAGCGACGGGCTGCTGTAGAGCAACTGGTGCGCGCCGTCACCGTTCGGGAAGAGCTCGGCGGATTGCTGTTTCAGCAGCGTCTGCAGTTGCGAATCGAGGAACGGGTTGAAGACGCGGCGGTAGCTCGCGAAGAATCCGGCGAGTGTTTCGGGGAGCGAAAAACTGCCCTTGAAGGCGCCGGTCAGGGTCGACTCGAACGCGTCGAATTGATAGGACATGCGCTTGTCGTAGCGCGCGAGGTTCTTCGGCGCGTCCAGCACTTGGCTCATCGGCAGCGCGTAGTTCAGGTTTTCATTGGGTGATTTCATCAACACCACGCCGATCACCTTGCCGTTCTGGTCCAGCAGCGGGCCGCCGCTGTTGCCGGGCGAGGCTGCGGCGGAAAAGCGGATCCATTTCCACTGGCCGTCCTGCGCTTCGGGCGTGTTGGAGGTGTACAGGCCATTGCGGATCACCACGCCGGTACCGAGCGCGTTGCCTACCGAATACACGACCTGGTTCAGGGCCGGCTTGGTGTCGATGGCGAGCGGTGTGATCCGGGGCGGATCTTTCAGCGAAAACACCACGAAGTCGCGCCGCAACGCGAATTTCTCGATCTTGTCGATGGCGTAAACCTTGCCCGACGCGTCACGCAATTCCGGCGGTCCCCACAGGCTGTTGTAGCCAGTCATCAGCACGTGCCCGGCGGTGACATAGCGGTTGGGGCCGATCGCGAACGCGGTGCCGATCGAGTGGTACTTGTCGGTGCGCTCCTGGTAGGGCACCAGGTCCATCGGCAGTGGTTTTTCGTACGACAGCGGGTCCTTCGGTTTGGCTGCGACCACTTCGAACGTCGCCGATTCGATCTCGGGCAGCAATGATGGATCGAGTGTGGTGTCGGCGTGCGCCGTGCCGATGACCAGCCATGCGGCAACCGCAGCCAACAGCAAGATAAGGCCGGCAAGCCGGCGAGTATTGCCATTCCGCACGTGCGCGGAACCGATGGATGCCGTCATGGGGAGTTCTCTGCCTTGGCTAAACTGCGCGATATTTGCACAACCGACGGTGGCGTGCACCGGCGGCGCGCTTTTACATGCCGGGCCGGTGCAGGATCAGTTCCAGCACGAACTTCGATCCAAAAAACGCCAACAACAGGATCGCCATGCCCAGCAGGGTCAGGTAAATCGCGCGGCGACCGCGCCAACCCCAACGCCAGCGCCCGATCAGCAGCGCGCCGAAGATGATCCACGCGACCAGCGACAGGATCGCCGTATGCGCTTGGTGCTGTGCGCGCAGGTTGTGGATGAACAGTGCGCCGGAAAGCAGTGTCAACGTCAGCAGCGCGAAGCCCGCCTCGATCAGCCGGAACATCAGCGATTCGGTTTGCGTCAGCGGTGGCAACGCAAGTGCCCAAGTGCCGAGTTGCCGCGTGCGCAGTGCGCGTTCCTGGGTTGCCAGCAGCAGCGCCAGCACCGCGGCGATTGCCAGCAGACTGTAGGCGAGCAGTGCGATGGTGACGTGCAGCTTGATCTGCCAGTCAAGCGTGAATGGAAGCGTGGCCGGCGCGAAGAATTCGTCGATGGCGAGAAACAGCGCGGCCAGCGGAAACAGGATGATGCCCAACGCCGCGACTGGTCGCACCACGTTCACGATCAACGTCAACGCTGCAATGACCGCTGCGACTAGCGACAAGGCGGCATAGAAATGCAGGTTCACCGCGCCGTGGTGCACACCGAACAGCACCGCGAAGTGCAGCAGCACGGCGATTGCCCCGGTAACCAGTGCGGCACGGCGGGGCACGCGCCGGCCGGCGTCCAGCAGCGGCCGCGCCAACGCCGCGGCCGCGGCGAAGTAGAGTGCGATCGCGAGAACCGCCAGCAATTCCATCGTGGTCGAGTGCATTGGCATGCGCGGAGTGTCGCATGTCGGCGGGCGCGGGTGCCAGCGTTTGCCTCCGGCCTTGATTGCTTGGGCGACGATCGTCAAATGCGGACGGTGTCACAGTTTTAAGCTAGAGTGGCTGGGGGCATCAAACACTGGGGGAACGTCATGGGGCAGCCGTCTCGCAGACGCGTACTGGCAATGGCAATCGCCGCAGCGATCATCGCGACGGCTCCGATTTACCTGACCGCCTGCGGGGGAGGCGGTGGCGGAAACGGCATGGTGAAGCCCAGCACACCCACGCCGCCGGTTTCTCCACCACCGCCGCCACCACCGGTTTCGCCGCCGCCGCCACCGGTTTCGCCGCCACCGCCGCCACCGGTTTCGCCGCCACCGCCACCGCCACCGCCACCGGCTTCGACTTATGACATCTGGGCGCCGGTTTCAGCCGGTGCGCCTGGTGGCAACGGTACGTGGTCCGCGACTTCGTCAACCTGGACAGACGCAAACGGCGATACTCCGACAGCACTGTCACCGCAACCGGGTTTTGCGCGCTTCCAAGGCAAGCCGGGTACGGTGACCATAGACGACAGCGCGGGCGATGTCAGCGTCATCGGGATGGAATTTGCGGGCGATGGCTACATGCTGACCGGCGCTGCATTGAAGTTGATACCGTACTCCAACAATGTGACGACCATCTATGTGCATGACGATGCCTCCAGTAACACCGGCAAGGCCATCATCAACAGTACCTTGGTGGGTAACGCAAATGTAAGCCTGACGGGATCAGGCACGCTGGTGCTGACTGGAAACAACACGTACAACGGCCGCACCGTGATCGCTTCCGGTACGTTGCAACTTGGCAATGGAGGGACCAGCGGTTCGGTCGTCGGCAATGTGGCGGATGAGGCCTCGCTCGTGTTCGATCGCAGTGATGCGATGACCTATGGCGGCGTGATTTCCGGCTCCGGCAATGTTACGCAGGCAGGCGTGGGTATGCTGACGCTTACGGGGGTGAATACCTACGGTGGTTCAACGTTTGTCAACGGCGGTACGTTGGCACTGGTTGGTGACGGCAGCATCGCCGACTCATCTTCCGTCCAACTCGAAAGTGGCAGCACGTTGGATATTGAAGGCACAACCGATGGTGCGGACATCACGAGCCTGTCGGGCGATGGGTCGGTGGTGCTTGGTGACAAGACGCTGACACTTACGGACCACGTCATTTCCACCTTCGGCGGAGTTATCAGCGGCACCGGTGGTGTTACGCTTCAGGATGGTGGGCTCGTTCTTACGGGTTCGAATACATACAGTGGCCCCACCACGATCGACCAAGGCGCGTGGTTGGAGGTGGGAGACGGGACGACTGACGGTTCGATTGTCAGCGACGTGCTGGACAACGGAACGGTGGACTTTCTCAACACAGGCAACACCGTTTTCGGCGGAGTGATTTCCGGGAGCGGGTCCATCGAGATGGAGGGAACGGGATCTCTGACTTTGACGGGCTCCAACACCTTCAATGGAACGATGTCTGTATCCGGGGGCAGTCGTTTGGTGGTGTCGAGCGACACGAACCTTGGCGCGCCGAACGCGGCTGTCGTGCTTGGAGGGGCTTTGGAAACGACCGGATCGTTTACCTTGGCGCAAACACTGACGTTACAAGGCGATCCCTCCGTCTTGCAGACAGACTCAGGCACGACCCTGATCATCCCCAATGCGATCACCGGCAGTTACGGGCTGACGAAATCCGGTGCTGGCACGCTGGTGCTTACGGGTATCGATGACTACCAGGGCGGCACCACGATCAGTGCAGGCACGTTGCAGGTTGGTGACGGTGGCACCACCGGTTCAATCACCGGTGACGTGTGGGACAACGGTTCTCTTGTGTTTGACCGCAGCGATACCGTCACTTTCGATGGCGCGATTTCAGGTGCCGGCTCGCTGACGCAAGCAGGCACCGGTACGGTCACGCTGAAGGGTTTGGGGTACCTTGGCAAGATCACGATCAATGACGGAAGTACGCTTGCGGTCGCTGACATTGGGGGTGTGGCGGCAACTCTGGGCGAAGTCGTTGACAGTGGTACGTTCGATACTTCCGGGTCCAACGGATTCGTGACGGCCCAGAGCCTCTCGGGTAACGGCGCAGTGAAGCTCGGGACGTTGGGGCTAACGCTGGACGATGCTGCAGGTCTCTTCAGTGGTGTCATCAGTGGAGTCGGTGGTATCGAGTTGTTCAACGCCGACGCGGCCACCGCCGGCACAGAAACACTATCGGGCATCAATACCTATAGCGGCAGGACCGACGTCGTAAATGGCACATTGGTATTGACAGGCGGCGGCAGCATCGCCGACTCAGGCGTCGTGTCCGTTGGGGGCACTCTGGACATTTCCGACACGAACGACGGAGCGAGGATCAAAAACCTGATAGGCGGTGGCTCGGTGATACTGGGTGGACACACGCTCACAGTTACCGATGAGACCAATTTGTTTGGCGGGGAATTCGAGGGCGTCATCAGCGGGGCGGGTGGTGTAACAATATCGGGCGGCTCGCTCAGACTGACAGGAGCAAATACGTACACCGGGCTGACCACGATCAATGCGAGTGCGACGTTGCAATTGGGGGGTGGCAACGAGGTCGGGGTCGTAGATGGCTCAGTCGTTAGCGACGTCATCGATGATGGTTCGCTTGTTTTTTATCACTGGGCAGACGCGACGTATGACGGAGTCATTTCGGGTACCGGCGACGTGACGCAGCAGGGTCACGGCACGTTGACCCTGACGGGCGTCAATACCTATACCGGTCGCACGTTGGTTGCGGGTCCACTGCGGGCCACGCACCCGCTGCTCGGAGATGCGACTGTCGATTACAGTGGCGGTGTCCTGGATGCCGTACCTGGCGTTGCAGGTAACATTGAAAATCTCGGCAAAGTGGCAGTCCATGGTGGCGATACGACCGTGGGCGGCAATTACACACAGATCGTCGGCGGTGTCGATCATGGCACCTTGGCCGTCAACCTGGGCAGCAAGCTTGCCGTCACCGGCACTGCGACACTCAATGGCGGTACGCTGGAAGTGACCGGCGAAGATAGTGGTTATCACGCCAACACCCACACCGACGTGCTCACCGCGTCTGGCGGCATCACCGGCACTTTCGGAAATCTGGTCGTGGACAGCGGTACGGCGTTCACGGACGAGAGCATCCATTACAGCGCCGACCATAAAGAGGTGTACCTGGATACCACCGGCCTCGACATCACCGTGGCCGCCGCCGCCATGGGCATCGTCAAGCCGGCTGCGGTGTCGGCGGCGCAGCGGGTGCAGGACGGGTTCGAGACGATCAACACCACCACGGCATCCGCGGGCACAGTGTCGCCGGACGTGTTGCAAGGGGCCGGTGACATCCAGCACAGCGCCACGCCGGCCGTGGCGCAGGCCACGCTCACGAGCCTTTCGGGTCAATTGCATGCGGCCAGTGCTGCAATGTTGTTCGATGGCATTGATGCACGCAGCAATGCACTGGCCGGACATTTCGATGATCTCCTGAGCCAACGCTCGCAAGCCGGAATCTGGTACGGCAACCTCGGCTGGCAGGGCAACCTGCAGCGCAGCGGTTACGCCGGAGCGACTTTCCGCAGTGACGGTGGCATGGCCGGTGTCGACATGCGCATCGGCTCGCACGCGCTGTTGGGCGTTGCAGCAGGGCAGAGCCGCGGGTTCGGCCAGCTCGATGCGGCCTGGGATCACGACCGCACGTGGATGAGCAATGTCGCCATGTACGGCGGCTTGATGAACGGGCCGTGGTACGCGAGCGCGCAGGTCGCAAGCGGCTGGTATCGCGAAGACATGCAGCGGCTGTTGCAGCTCGGCGCGCTGGGCGCGCCGGTGGGCACTCGGTCGACCGGACGCTACCTTGCGGGTGCGCTGGAAGGCGGACGCCTGTTCCAGCTGGGCGCCGTTCGTGTAGTGCCTTTCGCCGACGTTCGCTATCAGCGCCTCGCGTTGGGGGGCTTCGCCGAACAGGGCGGTTTGGGCTATGGGCTGAAAGCCGATGCCCGCGGGGTGGGTCGTCTGCAAACGGGATTGGGCTTGCGCGCCGCGCGTGGCTGGCGACTTGCCGACGGGATACGGATGGAATTCGATGGCAGTGTCGGCTGGCAGCACACGCTGCATCAGTACGGCAGCGTGTTCGACGCGAGCTTCACCGGCTTCGACAATTGGCTGCCCGTTGAGGGGATAGGCCTGTCACGCAACACGGCGGTATTGCGCGCGGGCCTGTCGTTGTGGCCAACCCGCAACGTCGGCTTGCGTATCGGCTACATGCGCGAACAGGATCAACGCGAGCGCGCCGGCAGCGCGATGTTGCAGGGCACGGTGACGTTCTGATCGAATGCGGCAAAAGCGACTGAAGCACACCGGCTACAATACGTCGTTTATCAATCGCCAAGCTCGCCATGTTCGACAACCTGACCCAACGCCTGTCCACGACCGTCCAGCGCCTCAGCGGGCGCGGGCGTTTGACCGAGGACAACATCCGCGAAGCGCTGCGTGAGGTGCGGGTCGCGCTGCTGGAAGCCGATGTCGCGCTGCCGGTGGTGCAGGCGCTGATCGAGCGCATCAAGGTGCGCGCGGTCGGCCAGGAGGTGCTGAAAAGCCTGACGCCAGGTCAGGCGCTCATCAAGGTGGTGCGCGACGAGCTGACCGCGGTGATGGGCACGCAGAACGCGTCGCTCAATCTTGCCGCGACGCCGCCCGCCGTGGTGCTGATGGCCGGCCTGCAGGGTGCCGGCAAGACCACGACGGTCGCGAAACTCGCAAAGCACCTGATCGAGCGCAAGAAAAAGGTGATGGTGGTTTCGGCCGACGTGTATCGTCCGGCCGCGATCGAACAGTTGCAGACGTTGGCGGAGCAGGTGGGCGCGGGGTTCGTGCCGTCGCAAACCGGACAGAAGCCGATCGCGATCGCAAGGGCTGCGGTCGATGCCGCCCGGCGCGAAGTCGCTGACGTGCTGATCGTCGACACCGCCGGTCGCACCTCGATCGACGAGGCCATGATGGCCGAGATCACGGCGCTGCACGCGGCACTGGACCCGGTCGAAACCTTGTTCGTGGTCGATTCGATGACCGGCCAGGACGCTGCCAACACCGCCAAGGCATTCGCCGACGCGCTCCCGCTGACCGGCGTGATCCTGACCAAGGTCGATGGCGATGCGCGCGGCGGCGCGGCATTGAGCGTGCGCTATATCACAGGGCGGCCGATCAAGTTTTTGGGTGCGGGCGAGAAGCCCGACGCGCTGGAGCCGTTCCACCCGGACCGCATGGCTACGCGCATCCTTGGCATGGGCGACGTGCTGTCGCTGATCGAGGACGTGCAGCAAAAGACCGATGCCGACAAGGCGGCCAAGCTTGCGGCCAAGGTCGCCAAGGGCAAGCGCTTCGACTTGAACGACATGAAGGACCAGCTCGACCAGATGCTCAACATGGGCGGCTTGGCCGGGTTGATGGAAAAGTTGCCGGGCGTGTCGGGCCTGCCCGACAAGGTCAAGTCGCAGGTCAACGACAAGGAAGTGAAACGGATGATCGCCATCATCGGTTCGATGACGAAAAAGGAACGCCGCCACCCGGCGTTGTTGAACGGCTCGCGTCGCAAGCGTATCGCCGTTGGCTCCGGCACCCAGCCTGCCGACGTCAATCGCCTGATGAAGCAATACACACAGATGGAAAAAATGATGGGCAAGTTCGCCCGTGGCGGCATGAAGGGCATGATGCGCCAGATGTCCGGCGCGATGCGTGGCATGGGTGGGCGCGGGATGCCGCGTTGATCCTGTTGTGCGGAACGGCCGGTGCTCGCCTGCCCAGTGTCGAGGGGCGTCGACTCGCCGATCTGGGCGAGACCAGTGGCCGACGCAGGGTGCGGACATCGTCCGACCTCTGCGAAAAGTGAACCCCACCCCGTTGGGAGCTTACTGTGGTTTGCTGATCGCGTATCCCAGATCGTATCCGATGGGCTGACCGTAAGCGGTAACTGGCGGATAGTTGACACAGGCGTCGCCAGGCCGATGGCATACGAATACAACACTGAGCCGGTGAAACCGCGTGATGGTGAAGTGCATGACGTCTCCAGTTCTGAACCACCGCGGCGGCAATTGATAGAACCAACTGATGCGGACCACGAGATGGTTCCCATTCTCTGCCGACTGGTTTGAGGGGGTTCGCCACGTCACCCTGACATGACTCGGCGTGTAGGCGACAGCGTTGCACTTGATCGGCTTGTCTTTTGCAATGTCGCCGGTACAGATTTTCTTGCCGTCGAAGCGCAGGGTCATGTATTTGGCCTGTGGGAGCTGAGAGCTCATGACCACCCCGTAATGGTTACGCTGATTCAGACCCGGCCGAACACTGGCGCAGCCTGCGAGCACCAGACATCCAATTGCAATTGCCACAAGCGATTTCATGCTGTTCACCTCCAGCCGTGGCGACTCGATCGCAAGACTAATGTGTCAGCTCACGTACCCAACACGGCCCAGCAAGCAGAGATCGTCCGGCCTTGCTCCAGCCGAGCTTGTGCCCCTGAAGGTGAACGACTTGTGATGATGTGCGAAACGGTATCAGATCCACGTGGAGCCTGTGGCTTCGGCGGTCGGTGCGTCGGCATGGCACCCACGACATCGCGTCTTGGGGTCTTGGCTTCGATCATGGGGCGAAAGTCATCTCGCCAGGGGACGCGCTATTGCAGCAGGAGGGCGCAAGTCTCCGTCAGCACATCGTCGGGGCGTTGGTACAGGACGGAGCGGGCAGGCCGTCACGCGTGTGCAGTCGTCGTCAGCGGGCAGAAGGCTTTGCGCGGTGTTGCAGCGTCTGGCCGCAAGGAAAAGTGAACCTGCCCCTGTTCGGAAAGCCCTACCTTGCCTCTCGCATTTCACCGGTTTTGCCTTTACAATTGCGTGTTTCCGCGCCACAGGGTCACCTATGACCGCGTCCGTGGCCGTTCCGTTCGGAGTCTATAGATCATGGTTAGGATTCGTCTTTCGCGCGCAGGCGCCAAGGGCCGGCCGTTTTACCACGTGGTGGTGACCGACCAGCGCAGTGCCCGCGACGGTCGCAACATCGAGCGCTTGGGTTATTTCAATCCGGGTGCCGCTGGTGCGCACGATCAGCGTCTGGTGCTGGATGTCGAAAAGTTGAACGCCTGGGTCGCCAAGGGCGCGCAGTGCTCGGACAAGGTCGCGGCGCTGGCCAAGGAAGCAGGCAAGCAGCAGGCTGCCGCTGCCTGATGCGATGAGCAGCGGGCGGCGGGTGCTGCTCGGGCGCATCGTGGGTGTGTACGGTGTGCGCGGCGCAGTGAAGCTGGAATCATTCGCCGAGCCGCGGCTGGCTATCTTCGATTACAAGCCTTGGCTGCTGGAACGCGGCCCGGATCGTTTCGAGGAGATCGCCGAAGTGCACGGGCACGCACAAGGCAAGGGCATCGTCGCAACGTTGCCGGGCGTGGATGATCGTGACGCGGCGGCAGGGTTGATCGGCGCACAAATCTTCATCCCGCGCGACGCATTGCCGGAACCGGAAGCCGGCGAGGTTTACCAGGCGGATCTGGAAGGCCTGCAAGTGTTGAACATGGTGGGCGAGCCACTTGGCAAAGTCAGCCATTTATTCGACAACGGCGCGCATGATGTGTTGGTGACGCGCGACGAAGCCGGACGGCAACGCTTGATCCCGTATGTGTTCGGGCGCTACGTGAAATCGGTCGATCTGGATACTGGATGCATCACGGTCGATTGGGACGCGGACGACTGAGTAGGGACGATTGAGACCATGCGAGTCGACGTCGTCAGCTTGTTTCCCGAATTCGTGCAGCAATGCACGGGCTTCGGGGTCATCGGGCGGGCGGTTGAACGCGGCTTGCTGGAAGTTGCAGCATGGAATCCGCGCGACCAGGCCGATGGTGGTTACCGTCGGGTCGACGACAGCGTGTGCGGCGGCGGTCCGGGCATGGTGATGCTGATCGAGCCGTTGCGCCGCGCATTGGCGGCAGCGAGGCAGGCAGCGACCGGCAAGGCGCCAGTCATTTATTTGAGTCCGCAAGGAAAGCGGCTCACGCAGGACAAAGTGCGGCAATTGGCTTTGCTGCCGCGGATGATTTTGTTGTGTGGGCGCTACGAAGGGATCGACGAGCGCCTGATTGAACACGAGGTCGACGAGGAACTGTCGATTGGCGATTATGTGCTGTCGGGTGGCGAACTCGCCGCGGCAGTGTTGATCGACGCGGTCGGCAGGTTGCAGGAAGGCGCGCTGGGTGATGCGCAATCCGCCGAGCAGGATTCGTTTTCGGACGGCCTGCTGGATTGCCCGCACTACACGCGGCCGGTGAGTCACGAGTATGGCGACGTGCCGGCGGTGCTGTTGTCGGGCGATCATGCGGCGATTGCGCGCTGGCGTCGCAAGCAATCGCTGGGACGCTCCTGGCTCAGGAGACCGGACCTGCTGGAAAAATTGACGTTGGATGCCGAAGACCAGCGCTTGCTGGAAGAATTCAAACTGGAACACAAGGGCAACACCCATGAACAAGATCATTGAACAATTCGAAGCCGCACAGATGGGCCGCGAGCTGCCGCCGTTTGCAGCCGGCGATACCGTTGTCGTCAACGTCAAGGTGACGGAAGGCAATCGCGAGCGCGTGCAGGCGTTCGAAGGCGTGTGTATCGCGCGCCGCAACCGTGGCCTGCATTCGGCCTTCACTGTGCGCAAGATGTCGCACGGCACTGGTGTCGAGCGTGTGTTCCAGGCGCACAGCGCGGCGATCGCTTCGGTAGAGGTGAAGCGCAAGGGCAAGGTGCGCGGCGCCAAGTTGTATTACCTGCGCGGGCTGGAAGGCAAGGCCGCGCGTATCAAGGAAGACATCGCCGCACGCGGCAAGAGCGACGCTTCACGCGTGAAGTAATCGCCGCGCGCACCGGCGCTGCGGTAGCGACGAACGACAGCCGCGTGGAGCGATCCGCGCGGTTGTTTGTTATACGGAATACGGGTTGACGTTCGTCGAGGCGACCATCGGCTGTGCTTTCAATCATCATTTTCGGGCAGCGGAAGCGCCCGCCGCGGCAACGGCGCCGAATGGACAATCGAGGTGGTCGTGCGCCCATGCGGTGTGAAATGGTCGAGGATTGGTTCCAGGTCGTCCATGCTGCGCAGGTACACCTTCATGAAGTAGCAATCGTCACCGGTGATGCGGTGGCACTCGGTGATTTCCGGAATCTCGCGCGCGATGGATGGGATCACCTTGAGATCCCGTGTCTGCGGGCTCACCCGCACGATCGCGCAGATTGAGTAACCCAGAGCACGCGGGTCGACTTCCACGTGGTATGACACCGCACCACTCTCTTCCAGCCTGCGCATGCGCTCGGCGATCGCGGGGGGCGACAGGCCGACCCGGCGGCCGAGTTGCGCAATCGGCAACCTTGGACTCGCCTGCAGTTCCGTGATCAATCGACGGTCGAGGTTGTCCAGAGGCTCGAAAGTTTTTCTATCTAAATTCTGTCGTTTCAATGGTTTATGCATTGGAACTCCGATGATTCGTCATTCATGTTGGGGGTATGCGCTTTCTATAGTGCGCTCATGCAGAACACAGCGCAATCGACCTCCGTGGACCCCGTCGGTTTGCACCGGGCGCAGCGGCGCAGCGGCCGGGTGCCGCCCCAGGCGTTTTTCCTGATCAGCGCGGTCTTTCATTACCTGGGACCGTCGTTGGCGGTGCTGTTGTTCGCCCGGATCGACGTGCTTGGCGTGACATGGCTGCGAATCGCCAGCGCGGCCGCGGCCTTCGCGCTATGGCGGCGACCGTGGCGCGTATTGGCCCGACTCGATCACGGCACGCGGCGCACGTTGCTGATGTTTGGCGTCGTGCTTGCGGCGATGAACACGCTGTTCTATCTCGCGATCGATCGGCTGCCGCTTGCCACCGTGGGCGCCATAGAATTCCTGGGTCCGATCGCGCTGGCGGCGTATGGCGTCCGCACGCGGCGCAACGTGATGGCGCTGCTGCTGACCATCTTCGGCGTGGTGGCGCTGACCGAATTCCGGCTGGCAGGGGCGCTACTGGGCTTCGCATGTGCGTTCGGCAATTGTGCGCTGTTCGTGCTGTACGTGGTGCTCGGCCATCGCATCGCCCACCCTGACAATGCCGCAGCGAATACGGCGACCAGCATCGATTGCCTGGGCGCCGCCATGTTGGTCGCGGCGGTTGTGGTGACGCCGATCGGCATCGAGGGCGCCGCGCCCGCGTTCACGGATCCGGCATTGCTTGCTGCCGGAATCGGCGTCGGATTGTGTTCGTCGGTGATTCCGTATGTTTGCGATCAACTGGCGATGGCGAGGCTGCCGCGCGCGTCATTTGCATTGATGCTGGCGTTGCTGCCGGTATTCGCGCTGTTGATCGGCGCCATCGTGCTGCACCAGATTCCAAACGCACGCGAGTTGTTCGGTATTGGCTTGGTAGTCGCCGGGATTGCCATTCATCACGACGGTTGAAGGAGAATGTGACATGCAATACACACGCTTGGGCGAATCGGGATTGAAGGTTTCGCGAATCTGTCTCGGCATGATGAGTTACGGCGACCCTGCAGACAGGGCCTGGTTTCTCGATGAACAACAGGCCGAGCCCATCGTGCGTGCAGCGGTCGAAGCCGGTATCACATACTTCGACACTGCCGACATGTATTCGCTCGGCCGCAGCGAGGAAATCACCGGCCGGCTGCTGGGCAAGCTGTTCGCGGATCGCGACGATTACGTGCTCGCCAGCAAGGTGTACTTCCCGATGGGGTCGGGGCCAAACGAACGTGGCTTGTCGCGCAAGCACATCATGCACGCCATCGATGCGTCATTGCGTCGACTCGGCACCGATTACGTCGACCTCTATCAGATCCACCGCTTCGACTACGACACGCCCATCGAGGAAACCATGCTGGCCCTCGACGACATCGTGCGCGCCGGCAAGGCGCGCTACATCGGTGCGTCCAGCATGTACGCCTGGCAGTTCCAGAAGATGCAGTACACCGCCGATGCCGTTGACGGCACCCGTTTCGTCTCGATGCAGAATCACTACAACCTCGTCTATCGGGAAGAGGAACGCGAGATGATTCCGCTGTGCCTTGACCAGGGCGTCGGCTTGGTCCCGTGGAGTCCACTCGCGCGCGGCTTGCTGGCCGGCAACCGCGAGCGTGGCGACAAGCGCAACACGACGCGCGCGGGCAGCGACGCGTATGCCGACCAGCTGTACGCCGAAGGCGATTTCGATGTCGTCGACGCCGTACGCGCGCTTGCCGCGGAGCGCGGGCTGTCACCAGCGCAAATCGCATTGGCGTGGTTGCTCGGAAAGCCCGGCGTAAGTGCACCGATCGTCGGGGCGACCAAATTGCGCCATCTTGAGGAAGCGGTCGCTGCAGTCGAGGTGTCCCTGGGCGATGACGAAACGGCCCGGCTGGAGGCACCGTATCGTCCACACACGGTGCTCGGACACACCTGATTGCGACGGACCCGCAATGCCGGTGTCGGCGTGCGGACGTGGTCACGAATCGCGATGTCGGCGTTCATTAGAATCACGGCCTTGTCCGCGCGGCGAGGGGCGTGATGCTGACGACAATCGCGATCTGGCCGTCATGAACGCCACGCTGGCCGACGTAGCCGCGCCGCCGTTTGGCGATGGCCGCGGCAAGAACACGCCGCATGCGATCGGCTGCGAGCATCGTTCCACGCAGGAAGTGCCGAAGGACGCGCGTTTCGATTACTGGCGGCGCCTGTTCACCGCGCCCGTGCTCGATCATCCGCACGGCAGCAACCGGCGGGATTTTTCCGGCGAGTTGCGCCGCGTGGTGATGTCCGATGGCACCAGCTATTCCCATCTGCATGTGGATTCGCACCAGTGCCGCTTCGGCGTGCATGATTCCGATCTGATCCTGTTCGGACAGGTCCGTTCCGGCTGCGTGCGCATCCGGCATGGCCGCGACGAGGCGATCGCGCTGGATGCGACGAGCGGCGTCGTGCTGTACGACTGCGGACGCACCATGCTGACGTCTTCCTCGTGCAACGAGCTGATCTATCTGACGCTGCCACGCGCCACGGTTGCCGCCGCGATCGGCGGTGATCCGGTCCCGCGGGGCGCGGCCGCACGGCTGTTGCAGGCTGGCGCGTTGGCGTCCGGGCTCACTGCGTATCTGCGCGCACTGGAGCGCGAAAACGTGTTCGACGACGTGCGCGTCGCCGATGCCGTCCGCATTGCCAGAGCGCTGGCGCTGGTGACCCTGGCCGGCGTGCAGCGTCGCCGCCGCTGGTGGCCGGATGAACTCGACGAGGCGTTGTACATCACCGCCTGTCATCAACTTGCGCGACGCATGCATGACCCGCGACTGATCGCCCGCAGCGTCGCCGAGACGTTGGGCTGCTCGCGTGCGCATCTGTACCGCTTGTTCGCCTCGCGGGGCGAGAGCATTGCCGCTCGTTTGTACAAGCTGCGGATGCAACGCGCGGCGGGCTTGCTGGTGGCGCGCCCCGGGTATTCGGTCGGTGCGGTGGCGTCACGCTGTGGTTACACCGACTTGTCGGCTTTCGGCAAGGCGTTCCGGCGCGAGTTCGGTGTGGCACCGAACGCGTGGCGTGCCGAGCACATCGTCGATCACGCTACATCCTGAACTCGTGCCCCAGATACACCTCGCGCACCTGCTTGTGCGCAAGGATTTCTGCAGGTGTTCCACGCGCCAGTACTTTGCCTTCGTTGAGGATGTAGGCGTGTTCGCAGATGCCGAGTGCCTCGCGCACGTTGTGGTCGGTAATGAGTACGCCGATGCCGCGGTCGCGCAGGTGCCGCACGATGCGCTGGATCTCGCCCACCGAAATCGGGTCGACGCCGGCGAACGGTTCGTCCAGCAGCATGAAGCGCGGGTTGGCCGCCAGCGCGCGTGCGATTTCGACGCGCCGCCGCTCGCCGCCCGACAGACTGATGCCTTTCTGATCGGCGATGTGGCTGATTTTCAGTTCATCCAGCAGTGCTTCGAGTTCGCGCCGGCGCTGATTGGCGGGAAGGTCGGTGCGCAATTCCAGCACGGCCAGCACGTTGTCGGCGACGGTGAGGCGCCGGAATACCGAAGCTTCCTGTGGCAGGTAACCTAGCCCCAAGCGCGCACGCAGGTGCATCGGTAGGCCGGTGATGTCTTCGCCGTCCAGCGTGATGCGTCCGCCATCGGGTTCGATCAGGCCGACCACCATGTAGAAGCAGGTGGTCTTGCCGGCGCCATTGGGGCCGAGCAGGCCGACCACTTCGCCTTGCCGGATTTCGAATCCGAAATCCTGCACCACCTGGCGCGTGCGGAAACTTTTCTGAAGCCCTTGTGCGACCAACATGGATCAGTGCTGCCCCGAGGTCGACGCAGGCGCAGGCACCGAAGCCGCCGGTGCCGGACCGATGGACGCGGGAGCCGTTGCTGCCGAAGCCGGCACCGCCACGGGTGCGGAGGATGCGGAGGGCGGTGGGCTGGCCGGTGCCGGCTTGCTGCGAGGCTGCAAGGTGATGTGGACGCGCCCGCCCACCGCGGCGGTGCCTTCGATCTCGCCGGTGTCGGTGTTGTAAGTCAATTTATCGCCCTGAAAAGAACCCCTGCCTTGCTGTACCACGGACGCATTGCCGGTAAGGATTACGATGTTCCTGGAAACCAGGTAATCGAGCGTTTGTGCCCGACCGTGCACCAGCGCGCCGCTGTCCTGGGTCTGGCTGAAGTGCGCGGGGCTGCCGGTCAGCACGATGCGCTGCCATTGGCTGGTGTCATTCGGGTCGGTATAGCCGGTGGCCTTGTCGCCGTCGGCATGGAAACTGCCCTGGTCCAGCGTGACGTTGTCGGTTACCACGATTTTGCCGCTCTGCTGGCTGCCGATCAGGTGTCCGGTGGCGTTGAGGTGGATCGGCTGGTCCTTGTCCGTCTGTTTCGCCTGCGTCACGCCGCAGACGGCCAGCAGGGCAAGCATCGCGATGAAAAGGTCAGTGCGTTTGCGAGTGCGGCGTGAGCGTGGCATGGACATCGGCAAGTAATTCCAGGGTGCGGGTGTTGAAGTCGGCCTTCATGCCGGTGCCGCGCAGTATAGAGCCGGGTTCCGTGATCACGCTGGGCGCCGCGCTGGCCATGCGCTTTTCCTGCGTCCACACGGTGGCGTCGGCGGTGTGGATTTCGGCCGCGGAGACATGCTTGGCGGGCGGCCGGCGCATGTTCACCGTGCCGATCAGCTTGACCAGGTTGTTGTCGGAACTGATCCACGCGTATTGTGAATTGCCGTACCAGTCGGAACCGTCGCTGGCGACGAAATAGTATTTCGGTGCGTTGATGTACAGGGCATCGCTACCCTCGCGGCGCGCGAGGTGTGGCGCGGTCATGGTGAAGGCGAGCTTGCCGTCCTGCCCGAACGCGTGCAGGGTGAAATGGTCGAGTTCATAACTCGAACGCGGTGGCCCGACGATCGCGACCTGCTTGGCCGGGGGCTGCAACCACCACACCAGCAATTGGGTCAGCCCGGCCGCGATCGCCAGCACGATCAACCAGAAAAGGGTACGGCGATCTTTCATGTCAACTGTGCGGCGAGGATGAGATCGGCGACTTCGCGCGCCGCACCCTTGCCGCCTTTCGCGTTGGTCCGCCAATTTGCCGCGTCGATGACTTCCGGTCGTGCGTTGCCGACTGCGACGGACAACCCGCAGATGGACATCGGGGCTAAGTCGGGCAGGTCGTCTCCGACAAAGGCGGCCTCGTCGGCGGCGATGCCGGTGGCGTGCAGGATGTCCTCGAGGCAGGCCAGCTTGTCGGTCCTGCCTTGATAGACGTGGTCGATGCCGAGTTGTTCGGCGCGCGCGTCGACCGCGCGGCTCAGCCGTGCGCTGATCAGCGCGACCTCGATGCCGCGTTCACGCAGACGTTTGATGCCGAGCCCGTCGTGGGTATGGAACGCCTTGATCTCGCGTCCGTCCTCGGTGAACCACAAGCGCCCGTCGGTGAGCGTGCCGTCCACATCGAACGCGACCAGGCGGATTTTCGCGGCGCGGGCGAGGATGGCGGGGGGGATTTCGACAGGGTTGGACATGCTGCGTAATCTTGGCTGGGCGAATCGGAATTATGGGTGATCGTAGCCGAAGCGCCCAAGCACAGCTTCCCCCTTCCGCAGGAAGGGGGGAGCGAAGCGAACGCGCGCGCAGCGCGAGAGGGGGATGGCTTTTCGCTGCGTGCTGGCATCCCCCCGCGCCTGCGGCGCGACCCCCTTCGTTCCGAAGGGGGTGGGTAGTCCATATGCTTCTCCCGAGTCCCGAGTCCCGGCTTCTCAGACCACCCGCGCGCGCAGCAGATCGTGAATATTCAACGCACCCACGACACGCTGCGACTTGTCCACCACCAGCAGTGCGTGGATCTTGTGTTCTTCCATCAGTTGTGCGGCTTCGGCGGCCAGCTTGTCAGGGCTGATGATCTTGGGGTTGCGGCTCATCGAATGACAGACGTTCACGTTGCGCAAATCCACGCCATCGTCGTCGAGCGCGCGGCGCAAGTCGCCGTCGGTGAACACCCCGGCCAGGTGCTCGTTGTCGTCCACGATCGCAGTCATGCCGAGGCCCTTGCGCGACATCTCGATCAAGGCCTCGGTAAGCGTCGCGCCAACGCCGACCGCGGGGATGGCCGAGCCGGTATGCATCACGTCGGAAATCTTCAGCAACTTCAGGCCCAGCGCACCGGCCGGGTGCGAGCGCGCGAAGTCGTCGGCGGTGAAGCCGCGCGCTTCCAGCAACGCGATCGCCAGCGCGTCACCCAACACCAACGCCGCGGTAGTGCTGGCGGTCGGTGCGAGTCCGAGTGGGCAGGCCTCGATGGATACGCTGGCGTCGAGGTGGGCGTCGGCATCGCGCGCAAGCGTCGAGTGCGGGTCGCCGGTCATCGCGATCAACTTGTTGCCCTGCCGTTTCAGGAACGGCAGGATCGTCAATATTTCCTCGGTTTCGCCCGAGTTGGACACCAGCAGCACCACGTCGTTTTGCGTGATCATGCCGATGTCGCCGTGGCTGGCTTCGCCCGGATGCACGAAAAATGAAGGCGTGCCAGTGGAGGCAAGTGTTGCCGCGATCTTGCGTGAAATGTGGCCGGACTTGCCCATGCCGGAAACCACCACCCGGCCGCGGCTGGCCAGGATCAGGCGGCATGCCTTGCTGAAGTCGCCGTCGATGCGCGCTGCCAGCGCCTTGATCGCGTGGGCTTCGATGTCGATGACCTTGCGTGCGCTCGTGACCAGCGCGGCCGAATTTTCTCCGGGTGCCACCGGCGCGGAGACGGGTACGGTGCGTGCATTCATGGGTGCGAACTCCTTGTACGAGCGTACGGTACCGGCGTGCAATGCGTGCGATGCGCTGATCCCCATGTTCCGGCCGGGCGCATTCCAAAACGCGCGGTTTCCAGTAACATGCCGGGATCATTGTATCCAGTAACATGCCGGGATCATTGTATAGGTTCAGGTCGAGTTCGCTGCTGTCTGGTGGTGAACTCGATCACAGCCACGTCATTCGTTCGAGTACGGTTCATGCAGCTACAGGAACTCAAGACACTGCTGGAGAACGCTTTTCCGGGCGCCGAGGTCCAGGTGGCCAGCCCCGACGAGGTGCATTTCCAGGCGCGGGTGGTGGCGGAGACCTTCGCGGGCAAACCGACGCTGGCCCGGCACCGCATGGTGTATGCGGCCTTGGGTGAGCGCATGGGGGGCGAAGTGCATGCACTGTCGCTGCGTACCCTCACGCCGTCCGAGGCGAGCGCCAACGGACCCCATTGATGGCGAGGATCCTGATTTCGGGCGGCAAACCACTCAACGGGGAAGTCTGGATTTCCGGCGCCAAGAACGCGGTGCTGCCGATCCTTGCTGCCAGCCTGCTGGCCGATGAACCGGTCACCATCGGCAACGTGCCGCATCTGCGCGACGTCACCACCACGATGGAGCTGCTCGGCCAGATGGGCGCCGAGCTGGTGGTGGACGAACACATGCGAATTCGCATCGATCCGCGCCCGACCGACCGGTTCTTTGCGCCCTACGAACTGGTCAAGACCATGCGCGCATCGATCGTGGTGCTGGGGCCGCTGGTCGCCAAATACGGCCAGGCCGAAGTATCGCTGCCGGGTGGCTGCGCGATCGGGTCGCGTCCGGTCGACCAGCACATCAAGGGGCTGCGAGCGCTCGGCGCCGAGATCGTCGTCGAAAACGGTTTCATCAAGGCCCGCACGAAACGCCTCAAGGGCGCGCGGATCACGATGGATATGGTCACCGTGACCGGCACCGAAAACATCATGATGGCGGCGACGCTGGCGGCAGGCACCACCGTGATCGAGAACGCCGCCGAGGAACCGGAAGTCTGCGACCTCGCGCATTGCCTCAACAGCATGGGCGCGAAGATCGGCGGCATTGGTACCACCACGCTGGTGATCGATGGCGTCGAACGCCTGCACGGTACCGATTACAACGTGTTGCCCGATCGCATCGAAACCGGCACGTTCCTCGTCGCCGGTGCGATTACCGGCGGCCGCGTGCGCGCCAAGCGCACCCGCCCCGATCTGCTGAAATCGGTGCTGTCAAAACTGGAAGACACCGGTGCGCACATCGACACCGACGAGGATTCGATCCAGATCGACATGCGTGGCCATCGACCGCGCGCGGTGGACGTCACCACTGCGCCTTACCCGGCGTTTCCGACCGACATGCAGGCCCAATTCACCGCCCTGAATTGCGCCGCCGAAGGTACCGGCATCGTTACCGAGACGGTGTTCGAGAACCGCTTCATGCATGTGCAGGAACTGCACCGGCTGGGCGCCGACATCAAGGTGGAAGGCAACACCGCGGTGGTGCGCGGCGTGCCGCACATGTCCGGCGCGCAACTGATGGCCACCGACCTGCGTGCGTCGGCCTCGCTGGTGTTGGCCGGCCTCGTCGCCGAAGGCGACACCACCGTCAATCGCATCTATCACATCGATCGCGGTTACGAGAACATCGAGGAGAAACTCGGTGGGCTTGGCGCGCATATCCGGCGGCTGCCGGCCTGACGTAAGCGCGTGGCCCTTGTTCGATGGTAGGGCGGATCAAGGTGTGAGCGCGGACGCGCGAACGCTGGATCCGCCGCTTCGCGGCTTGATCCGGCCTACCCCGATGTTCGCCGTCGTCACCGTCCCGACCAACTCTCGAGTTCCAACGAGAAACCGCCCTTGCCGCGCTGGTCGATCTTGATCGGAACCGGCAGCTTGTCGGGTGCAAACCATGCCTCGAAGGCATCGCCGCCGTCGGTGCGTTGCACACGAATGGCGTCGAACGTGCCCGCGGGAACGTGCAGGGTTGCCTTGCCTTGCGCGGCGTAGTGCTGGATCTCGACGCGGTCGCGCACGGCAACCGGCAAGTCGAACTTGTTCTTGCCGGCAGCGAGGCCCGCCGCCAGCG
>JBOHYW010000042.1:0-22864 GCA_050738155.1 Rhodanobacteraceae bacterium | reverse complement strand
TCGCGCGCCGCGCGCAGGAGATCGTCGAAACTTTCGAGTGCAACCGGCATGTCGTTTCCTGCTCTCTCGTCCTCGGTTGGCAAGCTCTTGTAGGAGCGCGCCTCGCGCGCGACCGGCGCCGCGATGTACGCTGGAGTCCCGGTCGCCGCCGAGGGCGGCTCCTACAGGGGGCGTTCGCCCACGAGATGGATCGACCTTACACGATGTTCTCGATTCCCACGCCCAGCAGGATTTCGCGCAGCGTGTCCACGAATTTCTCCGGCAGATACGGCGTCAGGAACACCACACCCTGGATCGACTCGCCTTCGGCTAGGAATTCGATTTCCATGAAGTGGCCGTTCGGCATCGCGTCCAGACTGCCGCGGACGTCCTTCGAACGCTCGACGATCTGCGACCGGATCGCCTCGACCGTCTCGACGAGGCGCGGATCTGCATCGGATACGCGCGCGTAGACGTCCGACTCGTTGCCATCGATGACTTTCCGGAACGTCACGTTGTATTCGGGCACGCGAAGCCTCGCTCCATCGCTGGCTATTGCACCAATGGCGACGTCGCGACCTCGAGATCCACGCCCTCAATGTCCGCGCCGGCCGCGAGCAACTGCACGTATTGCGAGATGGCGCGTTCCTCCGTTTTTTCGCGCAACTGATCCGCGATCTTGTCGTGAACGGCCTCGTAGGGCAGTTGTTCGCCCTCGATCCTCCGGTCGACGCTCACGATGTGGAATCCGTAGCGGGTCTTGACCAGCGCCGGCAGCACGCCGATGGTCGTGGTCCCAAAAATCGCCTTGTCGAATTCCGCCACCGTCTGACCGCGTTGCATCTGCCCCAGGTTGCCGCCGTTGGCGCCCGACGGACAATTCGAGTTTTTCTTCGCGCGTTCGTCGAACAACCCGGGATCGGCGCGGATTTCCTTCAGCATGACCTCGGCAAACGAGCGCAGCGCCGGTACCGACACGCGCGGCGTCACCTGGAACAGGATGTGGCGCACGTGCACCAGATCGCCGGAGCGGTAGCGCTGCAGGTTGGCGTCGTACCAGCGGCGGCATTCTTCCTCCGAGGGTTCCGGGACCGTGACGTCCTCATCCAGCGTGCGCTCGATCGCGCGCCCGGTTGCCTCGTTGTCGGCACCGTCCTCGGCGAAGCCGAGTTCGCAGGCGCGCTGACGCAGCAGTTCGTGGACCGCGGCAAGCTGAGGCGTCGGCCACGCCGACGCGTCGAGGGTGACGTCGTTGATCTTCATTTCATCGGGTTGACGCCGCGGGTGTCCTTGCGCACGAGTTGATATGGCCGGAACAGGTAGGCGAGGGTGCCGACGCCGCTCCAGATGTGGACCATGCGGGTGAACGGCGACACCAGGAAGATCGTCCAGCCGAGCAGGATGTGGACCTGGTAGACCCATGGGGTGCCCTGCAGCAACAACGAGCCGCCGCCCTTGAAATACGCGACCGACTGCACGTATTCGACCAGCCGCTCGAACTCGCCGCCGGCCAGCGCGTGCGCGGAGTACCAGATCGTGGTGAGCCCCAGCGCGAGTTGGAACCAAAGCATCAGGATGATCGTGATGTCCCACTTGCGGCTGTTGGCGCGGATGTGGCGGTACCGGAGGCGTCGATGGACCAGTACGCTCATGCCGACGAGCGCGAAAATTCCGGCAATACCGCCGATGACGATGGCGAGCAGTTCGTGCTCGGTCGGGTCAAGAATCGCCATGACCCAGGTTTCGGGGATCAGGAAACCGACCAGGTGGCCGATCAGGACCACGCCGACGCCGTAGTGGAACATGTTCGAGCCCAGCCTGAGCTCGCGCTTGCTGATAGATTCCGATGAGTCGCTTTTCCAGGAATACGGCTCGCGGTCGAACCGGATCAGGCTGCCGAGCAACAGCACGGCAATGCAGATGTAGGGGTAGATGTCGAACAGGAACCAGCCGAGGCGGGGTGGGATATACATGGGATGTCATCGGGCGGAAGAGGCGGGTATTTCCGCGGCGGATTCGGAAATCAGCGCAGGGTTCGGGTCGGAGGGTGCGAAGGCCGGCTTTTCCTGCCACGTGCGATCGAAATCATCGCGCGGCGGCACCGGCGCGTGCGCATCCAGGCCCTTTTCACCGCCGAGTTGCAGCAGCGCAGCCATCACCGCGGCATAGCGGCTATGGCGTTTCAGCAAGGTGTTGCCCAACTGGCGCAGGATGTGCGCGACCTCGCCGATGGTGTCGCGGGTTTCGGCGAGATCCCGGAAGCTCAGGTACTCGAGCAACAACGGCAGGTGGTCGGGCAGCTCGTTGCTGACGGGCTCCATGCCGGCATCGAGGTACCGCTTGCGCAGCTCCAGCATCGCCGGCCCGCGCGTGCGGCCATCGCCGTGGACATGCTCGAACAGGTTCAACGAGGTGCGCCGGCCGCGGTCGAACAGGTCCACGTAGCGGCCTTCGGCCTCGAGTTCGTCGCTGCCGCCGATTTCGCGCGCCAGCGCGATGAGGTCCGCGCGCTCGCGCTCCTTGAGCATGCGGTCGGCCGCGATGGCCGCCACGATCTCCGGAATCGCCGCGCGCAATTCCGCATCGGGGTAGGCGAGCAGCGCCGCCAGCACCCGCAACAGCATGGTTGGATTGCGTGCAAACACGACGTTAATCCGCGTCGTCCAGCTTGCGGATGGGGATCATCTTGCGGCGGCCCATCTTGCCGCCGAACAGGCCCCCCTTGGCGTCGATGCCGTCGCAGCCGTTGCCGAACGTGAAGCCACAGCCGCCGCGGATCTTGTAGGCATCGTGGGCGTGTTCCCGGTGCGCGGTGGGAATCACGAAGCGGTCTTCGTAATTGGCGATCGCGAGGTAGCGGTGCATTTCCTCCGTGGTGTCCTCGTCCAGCCCGACACTGGACAACAGCGCCGGATCCTGCGGCTCGCCAAGCTGCTTGCCGCGGAACCAGGCACGCATCGCGATCAGCCGTTCCAGCGCGCTGACGATCGGCGGCTCGTTGCCGGCGGTCAGGAGGTTGGCGAGGTAACGGACCGGAATGCGCAAGGACCCCACGTCCGGCAACCCGTTGGTGCCGCCCTTGATGTCGCCCGAGTTGGCGCGCGCGGTGATGGGGGAGAGCGGCGGCACGTACCACACCATCGGCAGGGTGCGGTATTCCGGGTGCAACGGGAACGCGATCTTCCAGTCCACCGCCATCTTGCGGACGGGCGACTTCTGTGCCGCTTCGATCCAGGATTCCGCGATCCCGTCTTCGAGCGCCTTGCGCTGGATTTCGGGATCGAACGGGTCGAGAAAAATGCCGAGCTGCGCTTCGTAGAGATCCTGCGGGTTCGTGGTGCTGGCGGCGGCCTCGATGCGGTCGGCGTCATAGAGCAACACGCCGAGATAGCGGATGCGGCCGACGCAGGTCTCGGAACACACCGTCGGCATCCCGGCCTCGATGCGCGGATAGCAGAACGTGCACTTTTCCGCCTTGCCGCTGACCCAGTTGAAATAGATCTTCTTGTACGGGCAACCGGACACGCACATCCGCCAGCCGCGGCACTTGTCCTGGTCGATCAGGACGATGCCGTCCTCCTCGCGCTTGTAGATCGCGCCCGCCGGGCAGGAGGCCACGCACGACGGATTCAGGCAATGCTCGCACAGGCGCGGCAGGTACATCATGAAAGTGTTTTCGTACTCGCCGTAGATTTGCTTCTGCACGTTCTGGAAGTTGTAGTCCTCGGCGCGTTTGGCGGCTTCGCCACCCAGCATGTCTTCCCAGTTCGGACCCCATTCGATCTTGTCCATGGTGCGCCCGGAAATCAGGGATATCGGGCGTGCCACCGGCGCGGTCGGCAATTCCGGCGCGGTGTGCAGGTTTTCGTAGTCAGCCGTGAAGGGCTCGTAGTAATCATCGATTTCCGGCAGGTTCGGATTGCCGAAGATGTTCGCCAGCACATGCAGGCGCCCGCCCTGCTTGAGGGCCAATTTGCCCTTCCTGGTGACTTCCCAGCCACCTTTCCAGCGCTTCTGGTTCTCCCAGTCCTTGGGATAGCCGATGCCGGGTTTGGTCTCGACGTTGTTGAACCACGCGTACTCCATTCCCTTGCGCGAGGTCCACACGTTCTTGCAGGTCACCGAACAGGTGTGGCAACCGATGCACTTGTCGAGGTTCAACACCATCGCGACTTGTCCGCGTATTTTCATTCTGCTTGCTCCGGTTCCGGCAAACGCACGTGGAGTTCAGCTTCGCGCGCGGCGCGTTGCTCGCGATCCATCCAGTCCACCTTGTTCATCTTGCGCAGGACTACGGAACTGTCGCGCTCCGCACCGACTGGTCCGTAGTAGTTCATCGACCACGACAACTGCGCCGCGCCACCGATCATCTGGGTCGGTTTCGGGATCACCCGTGTCGCCGAGTTGTGGATGCCGCCGCGTTGCCCGGTGATCTCCGACCCGGGAACGTTGATCGTTTTCTCCTGCGCGTTCGGCATCAGGCACATGCCTTCCATGATGCGCTGGCTCACGATTGCGCGGGCAGTGATCGAGCCGTTGGTGTTGAAGCATTCGACCCAGTCGTTGTCCACGATCCCGACCTTCTTGGCATCGACTTCGGATATCCACACCACCTGGCCGCCGCGCGCGAGCGACAACATGATCAGGTTGTCCATGTAGGTGCTGTGGATGCTCCACTTCTGGTGAGGCGTCACGAACGCGAGGATGATTTCCTTGTTGCCGTTGGGCTTCGCTCCCAGCATCGGGCGCACCGTGCGCGTATCGACCGGCGGCCGGTAGAGCGCCAGTGATTCGCCGAAATCGCGCATCCAGGGATGATCGAGGTAGAAGTGCTGGCGCCCGGTCAGGGTGTGCCACGGGATCTCTTCGTGCACGTTGAGGTAGTAGCCGCTGTAGCTGACTTCCTCGTTCATCGCGCCGGACCACGTGGGCGCGGTGATGACCTTGCGCGGTTGCGCCTGCAGGTCCCGGAAGCGGAATTTTTCGTGTTCGCGCTCGATGGCCAGGTGCTTGTGCTCCCGACCCGTGAATTTCGACAGTTCCTCCCAGCCGCGCACGGCGACATCGCCGTTCGTGACGGGGTCGATCATCAGGATCGTTTCGCATGCATCGATGTCGGTCTCGATGCGCGGTCGACCCTTGGCGGGACCCTTTTCCACGCGCTCGTTGAGCGTCCCCAACGCCTTGACCTCGGGTTGCATGTCCCACTCGAGGCCCTTGGCACCGTCACCCAGCGTTTCGAGCAGCGGCCCGAGTGCGGTGTAGCGGGCGTGGACCGCGAGGTAATCCCGCTCGACGAACGTGATGTCCGGCGCAGTCACGCCCGGTTCGAACTCGCATTCGCCCTTCTTCCAGTCGCGCACCTCGAACGCCTGCGCCATTTCGCCGGGCGTGTCATGCATGATCGGGGTCAGCACCACGTCCTGCTCGGTGCCGAGCTGGCCTTCCGCGAGTTCCGAGAATTTCCGGGCGATCGCCTTGAAGATCTCCCAGTCGCTCTTCGATTCGTACACGGGATCGATCGCCGCCGTGAACGGATTGATGAACGGGTGCATGTCGGTCGTGGAGAGATCCTGTTTTTCGTACCAGGACGCGGTCGGCAGCACGATGTCGGAATACAGCGCGGTCGTGGACATCCGGAAATCGAGCGTCACGACGAGATCGAGCTTGCCTTCCGGCGCGGGGTCACGCCACTCGACTTCTTCCGGCTTCCGGCCCTCGGTGACGCCAAGATCCTTGCCTTGCACGCCGTTGGCGGTGCCGAGGAAGTGCTTCAGGAAATACTCGTGGCCCTTGCCCGACGAGCCCATCAGGTTGGAGCGCCAGATGAACAGGTTGCGCGGATGGTTGACGGGGTTGTCGGGATCCTCGCAGGCCATCGCGAGCTTGCCGGATTTCAGCGCGTCGACCACGTACTGTTTCGGATCCCCGCCTGCCGCGAGCGCCTCGCGCGCGACCTGCAGCGGGTTCCGGTTGAGTTGCGGTGAAGAGGGCAGCCAACCCATGCGCTGGGCGCGGACGCTGCAATCGACCAGCGAACCCGTCTGCCGTTTGCGGTCGGCGAGCGGCGAGAGCAGGTCATCGAGGCCGACCGTCTCATAGCGCCACTGGTCGGTGTGCAGATAGAAGTAATCGGTACCGGCCATCTGCCGCGGCGGGCGCACCCAGTCGAGCGCGAAGGCGAGCGTCGCCCAGCCCACTTCCGGGCGGATCGCCTCTTGCCCGGTGTAATGCGCCCAGCCGCCGCCGGACTGGCCGACGGTGCCGCACAGCATCAGGATGTTGATGATGGCGCGGTAACTCGTGTCCTGATGGAACCAATGGTTCATGCCCGAGCCGATGATCACCATCGAGCGCCCGTGGGTCTTCTCGGCGTTGTGCGCAAACCCGCGCGCCACCGCGATCATGTGCTGCGCGGGGACGCCGGTAATGACTTCCTGCCAAGCCGGCGTGTACGGCACGTTGTCTGCGTAGTTCTTTGCGCAGGCGCCGCCCAACCCGCGATCCAGGCCGTAGTGTGCGCACAGCAGGTCGAATACGGTCGCGACCATCGCCTCGCCGCCCTTGGTCGTGAGCTTGCGCGCGGGCACCTTGCGTACCAGCACTTCTTCCTGTGTGTTCGGCGTGTAGCCCTCGTTGACGACGCCGCCGAAATACGGAAACGCGACGTCGAGAACCTCGTCCGAGTGATCGATCTCACTCAGTTGCAACGCGATTTCGCGGCCGTCGCCGGTCTTTTGCTCGAGGTTCCATTTGCCGCGATCGGCGCCATCCGGCTTCGCCCAGTGGAAGCCGACCGAACCGCGCGGCGCGACCGGCTTGCCATCCTGATCGAAGCCCACCGTCTTCCAGTCCGCGTGCTCCGGTGTACCCAGCGCATTGGCGAAGTCGCTGGCGCGCAGGTAACGGTCGGGAACCCAGCGCGCGCCGTCGCGGCGCAGCGTCACCAGCATCGGCAGGTCGGTGAAGCGGCGGCAGTAATCCTGGAAGTAGTCGACCTGGCGGTCGAGGAAGAACTCGCGCAGCACGACGTGGCCCATCGCCATCGCCATCGCGGCGTCGGTGCCCTGTTTCGGGTGCAGCCAGATGTCGGCGAACTTGGTCGCTTCGGAAAAATCGGGATTGACGGCGACCACTTCGGTGCCGTTGTAGCGGGCCTCGACCAGGAAGTGCGCATCCGGTGTACGCGTCTGCGGCACGTTCGAGCCCCACACCACGAGGTAACCGGAGTTGTACCAGTCGGCGGATTCGGGTACGTCGGTCTGGTCACCCCACACCTGCGGGCTGGCCGCGGGCAAATCGCAATACCAGTCGTAGAACGACAGCATGGTGCCGCCGAGCAGGCTCAAATACCGGGACCCTGCGGCAAACGACACCATCGACATCGCCGGAATCGGCGTGAACCCGACCACGCGGTCGGGGCCATACCGCTTGATCGTGTAGATGTTGGCGGCGGCAATGATCTCGAGGACTTCGTTCCAGCGGACACGCACGAACCCGCCGAGGCCGCGGACCTTCTTGTAGGCCGTGCCATCGGGATCCTCCATCAGCGCGGCCCAGGCCTCGACCGGCTGGAGGTTCTTGCGCAGCTCACGCCAGCGCTTGACCAGCCGCCCACGCACCATCGGGTACTTCACGCGGTTGGCGCTGTAGAGATACCACGAGTACGACGCGCCGCGCGGGCATCCGCGTGGCTCGTGATTGGGCAATCCCGAGCGCGTGCGCGGGTAATCGGTCGCCTGGGTTTCCCAAGTGACCACACCCTGTTTGACGTACACCTGCCAGCCGCACGACCCCGTGCAGTTCACGCCGTGGGTCGAACGCACCACCTTGTCATGGGCCCAACGGTTGCGGTAGCCGTCCTCCCACTGGCGCGCCTCGATACGGAGTTCGCCCCAGCCGTCGGAATACGGTACGCGGGGACGCCGGAAATAACGAAGCCTTTCGAGGAACTGGCCCATGCATCTGCCTTGCTGATCGTCAGTGCGACTGGAATCGCTGGTATGGGTTCGGCGTCCGCGACGGAGCCGATGTCCTGTGGAGGAGCGATGCCGTCACTCGCGCCAACGCACGCTGCCGATGCTGGCGCTTCGCAAGCATGTGCGACGCGGTGCGATTCGACTCGCCTCACACGCTGGACCGTAAACCGCCCGACGCGACGCGCTTTGACTTGGGTCAATCATCGGACTCGACTCCACTCCGCGCCCCGAAGCCTAGCGCGCGCGACGTGACGGGCTTGTCACGAACACGAACGGGCCTCGAACACGAACCCGAACGCACTCGCGTCATCGGGCAGGCCGCGCGTCGCGCAGCCGTGGACTGCGGCGGGCGTTTGAAGCAGCGAAGACGGTCCGGGAACGGGCCCATGATGTGTCCTTGGATGCACGACGTACGGCGCGACTGCGCGAACGCGCGTGCGCCGATTGCCGGTGTGGGCCAAGGCCGGCAGTGCCCGTGTGACTGTCCGGGTTGGTGGAAAGTTCAACGCCTGGCCGACGCCGCACCGGGCGCTCACGGAGCCGGCGGCGACTCCTTGTTGCGCGACGCCGTGGATTCGACGGATCCCACGGCCATGGCGGGACGTTGAACACCGCGACGGCACGTCATGCGTCACTTTTACGTACGCCGCACTTCATTTGTGCTAAAACGACGCGGGTACCGACAGGCGATTCTGTCTGCATCGGCCATTCGAATGGCAACGCCGCGGTGGGGCTGCGATGAAAATCGAACTGAGGGTCAACGGTCGTGCGGTGACTGCCGACGTGCCGCCGAATACGTTGCTGGTGCAGTTCATCCGCGAGCACCTGCATTTGACGGGTACCCACGTCGGCTGCGACACCGCCCAGTGCGGCGCCTGCACGGTGATCGCTGACGGCCGCTCCATCAAGGCGTGCAACGTCCTGGTCGCGCAGATGCACGGCGCCGACATCACCACGATCGAGGGCCTGGCCGCGCCGGACGGTACGCTGCATCCGATGCAGGCCGCGTTCAAGGAGTGCCACGGGTTGCAGTGCGGGTACTGCACGCCGGGCATGATCATGAGTGCCGTGGATCTCCTCGATCACCATCCGCGGGCCACCGAAGCGGAGATCCGCGAGTTGCTGGACGGCAACATCTGCCGGTGCACGGGTTACCACAACATCGTCAAGGCGGTGCAGACCGCCCAGAGAACGATGGCTGCCTGACGGCGCGGACGAGGAGACACGATCATGGGTGCGAATGCATTTGCGACCAAGCCGCACATCGGCGAATCGGTCCGGCGCGTCGAGGACATGCGTTTCATCACCGGCATGGGCAACTACGTCGACGATGTCCATACGGAAAGCGAGAACCATGCGTACTTCGTGCGCTCGCCGCACGCGCACGCCACCATCAATGGCATCGATACCAGCGAGGCGATGAAACTGCCGGGCGTGCTGCACGTGTTCACCGGCAAGGACATCGACGGCAAGGTCGGCGGATTGCCGACCGGCTGGCTCATCAGCAACCCCGATGGCAGCCCGATGAAGGAGCCGCCGCATCCGTTCCTCGCGATCGGCAAGGTGCGCTACGTGGGCGAGCCGGTGGCGATGGTGGTGGCCGATACCCGCGAACATGCGCGGAACGCCGCCGAGGCGGTTGCCGTCGATTACGGGGAACTTGGCGCGGTGGTCGACATGCGCAAGGCGAAGGACGGCCCCGCGCTGCACGCCGAGGCGCCCGACAACCACTGCTACAAATGGGTGCTGGGCGACAAGGCGGCGATCGATGCAACGTTCGCCAGCGCCGCGCACGTCACCCGGCTCGACCTCGTCAACCAGCGTCTGATCCCGAACGCGATGGAGCCGCGCGCGGACAACGCCAGGTTCAACCGTGCGACCGGCGAATCCGAGCTGTATACGACCAGCCAGAACCCGCACCTGGCGCGGCTGCTGTTGGCGGCCTACGTGCTGCGCCTGCCGGAGCACAAGATCCGCGTGATCGCGCCGGACGTGGGCGGCGGTTTCGGTTCCAAGATCAACCTCTATCCCGAGGACGCCGCGGTGATCTGGGCGTCGCGCACGCTCAACTGCGCCATCAAGTGGACCGCCGAACGCAGCGAGAGCTTCGTTGCCGACACCCACGGGCGCGACCACATCACGCATGCCGAAATGGCGATGGACAAGGACGGCAAGTTCCTCGCGATGCGGGTGCACTCCGACGTGAACCTGGGCGCGTACCTCGCGACCTTCGGACCGGCCGTGCCGACGATCCTGTACGGCACGTTGCTCGCGGGCCAGTACACGACGCCGCAGATCTACGTCGAAGTCGATGGCTGGTTCACCAGCACCGCGCCGGTCGACGCGTACCGCGGTGCCGGGCGTCCCGAGGCGGCGTACCTGGTCGAGCGTCTGGTCACGCGTTGCGGCTGGGAGATGGGCCTTGGGCAGGACGAAATCCGCAGGCGCAACTTCATCACCGCGTTTCCCTACCAGACCCCGGTTGCGTTGCTCTACGACACCGGCGATTTTCCGAAGTGCCTCGAAGATGCCAACAAGCTTGCGGACGTTGCCGGCTTCGCGGCGCGGCGCAAGGCCAGTGAAGCCAAGGGTCTCAGGCGCGGCATCGGCTATTCCAGCTACATCGAGGCCTGTGGGCTTGCGCCTTCCAACGTCGTCGGCGCGCTGGGCGGGCGGGCGGGCCTGTACGAATGCGGTGAGGTGCGGGTGAACCCGACGGGTTCCATTACCGTTTTCACGGGTGCGCATAGTCACGGCCAGGGCCACGAGACCGCGTTTGCGCAACTGGTCGCGGCGCGCCTCGGCGTCGCCATCGATGCCGTCGAGATCGTGCACGGCGACACCGGCCGCATCCCGTTCGGCATGGGCACCTACGGATCGCGGTCGCTTTCGGTCGGCGGTGCGGCGGTGATGAAGGCGCTGGACAAGATCGAGGAAAAGGGCAAGAAGATCGCCGCCCACCTGATGGAGGCGAGCGACGCGGACATCGAATTCGCGAACGGCGAATTCACGGTCAAAGGCACCGACAAGAAGGTACCGTTTGCGCAAGTGGCGTTCGCGGCCTACGTGCCGCACAACTACCCGCTCGACAAACTCGAACCGGGGCTGGACGAGACGGCGTTCTACGATCCGACCAACTTCACCTTCCCGGCCGGCACCCACATTTGCGAAGTGGAAGTGGACCCGGCGACGGGCGTCGTGCACGTGGACCGCTTCACCGCGGTCGACGACTTCGGCGTCATCGTCAACCCGATGATCGTCGAAGGCCAGGTGCAGGGCGGGGTGATGCAGGGGATCGGCCAGGCGCTGCTGGAGCACGGCGTGTACGACCCCGACAGCGGCCAGCTTCTCACCGGCAGCTACATGGACTACACGATGCCGCGCGCAACCGATTTCCCCGAGTTCAGGCTCGGCACCGTGTGCACGCCGTGCACCCACAACCCAATCGGCAGCAAGGGCTGCGGCGAAGCGGGCACGATTGGCTCACCGCCCGCCGTGATCAACGCCGTGCTGGACGCGCTGAAGCCGCTCGGCGTGAACGAGATCGACATGCCTGCGACGCCATATCGCGTCTGGCAGGCCATCCAGAACGCCGCAGCCTGACGGGAGCATTCGCATGTACGCATTCACTTATGAGCGGCCCGCGACGCATGCCGATGCACTCAAGCTGATGCAGGCCGGCGGCAAGCTGCTGGCGGGCGGGCAGACCCTGCTGGGATCGATGAAGCTGCGCCTGGCCTCGCCGGAGCAGTTGATCGACCTTGGCGCCGTAAAAGAGCTTGCGGGCATCCGCAAGGAAGCCGGCGCCATCGCGATCGGCGCCATGACGCGTCACGTCGACGTTGCCGAGAGCGCCGACGTGCGCTCGACGATCCCGGCGCTTGCGGACCTCGCCGGTGGGATTGGCGACAAGCAGGTGCGTGCGATGGGCACGCTCGGCGGGTCGGTTGCGAACGACGATCCGGCCGCCGATTACCCGGCAGCGCTGTTGGCGCTGGGTGCGACGGTGCACACGTCGTCGCGGAAAATCCCGGCCGACGATTTCTTCCACGGATTGTTTGAAACCGCGCTGCAAGACGGCGAGTTGATCACGGCGGTCAGCTTCCCGATCCCGAAACGCGCGGCCTACGTCAAGTTTCCCCAGCCCGCGTCGCTCTTCGCCCTGATCGGCGTGTTCGTCGCGCAGTTCGACAAGGGCGTGCGGGTTGCGGTCACCGGCGGCGGCAATGGCGTGTTCCGCCATCCGGCGATGGAAGCGGCGCTGACCAAAAGCTTCACGCCCGATGCCGTGGCCAACGTCAAGACCGACGAGGCCGAAATGTCCAGCGACCTGCACGGCAGCAGCGCCTACCGTGCCCACCTCGTCGGCGTGATTGCGCAGCGCGCGGTGGCGAAGGCATTGGCTTGAACACAGCGGAAGCGCAGCCCGGACCCGGCAAGTATCGCCGGACGTGGTTCCTTTCGGTCCCCACCATGTATCTCGTCATTCCGGGGCGGCCTGCGGCTTCATCGCAGGCCGAACCCGGAATCCAGCTTTTCCTTCCTGGCGAAAGAACTGGATTGACTTGCGCCATCCATGGCGGTCGCCGTTCGGGCCATCGGCTACGCCGACGTTCGCTTCGGCATCCTGCCTTCGCAGTCGGGTCCCGTCGCCGGTGGAGCAGGCGACGGTCCCGGAATGACGAGCGTTTCCTAGTATCGCAGGCAGCGCCGTCAGCGGAGCATCGTCGCAAATCAGGCTCTCGCATGACATGAATGCTGTTGCTCCACCGACGCCCGCCGCATCGGCTGCGCCGAATTCGATCGACGAACTGATCGCCGCGCTCGAAGCCGTCGGATACTTCCCGGATCGACGTCTTGCGACCGCTGCGTTCCTCGCCCTGAAGCTGGAGCGCCCGCTGCTGCTGGAAGGCGAGCCCGGCGTCGGCAAGACGGAGCTTGCCAAAGCGCTGGCGGCGGCGTTGGGACGGAAACTGCTGCGCCTGCAATGCTTCGATGGCCTCGAGCAGCGCGAAGCGCTGTACGAGTGGAACTACGCGGCGCAACTGCTGCACCTGCGGGCGGCGGAGGGCAGCGTGCCGGCCGGCGAACTCGAGCAGGAGGTCTACCAACCGCGGTATCTGGTGCGGCGTCCGCTGCTGGAAGCCCTCGAGGCACCGGCACCGGGCGCACTGCTGTTGATCGACGAGGTCGATCGCGCGGACGAGCCGTTCGAGGCCTTCCTCCTTGAATACCTCGGCGAGTACCAGGTGAGCATTCCGGAACTCGGTACGTTCCGCGCGGCGATCGCACCGGCGACGATCCTGACCAGCAATCGCACGCGCGAACTCAACGACGCCGTCAAGCGGCGCTGCCTGTACCACTGGCTCGATTACCCCGAGCGCGAACGCGAACTCGCGATCGTCCGCTCGCGCGTGCCCGGCGCGTCGCAGGCGCTCGCCGACCAGGTCGCCGCATTCGTGCAGCAGTTGCGCAGCGCGCCTTACGAGGAACATTTCCAGCGCGCACCCGGGATTGCCGAAACGGTGGAATGGGCGCGCGCGCTGGTGGCGCTCGATACGCTGACGCTGGACCCCGAAGTCGTCGTGGACACGGCCGGCATCCTGTTCAAGCAGCGCGACGACGTCGCCGCGCTCGATCGGGAACTCGCTTCCGACGCACTGAAGTCTGCGCGGCCGGGCGCGTGACGGCGGCCGGCCTGTTCGTCGCAACGTGGCCGTCCGGATACCCGCCGTGACCCCGCCGTCGGCGCCCTCCACGGAACGCGTCCAGCAACTGGGCGACGCACGTCGCGGCAAGCTCGCCGGCAATCTCGCTGCGTTCGGGCGCGCCCTGCGCCGTGCCGGCGTGCACGTGGATGCGTCCCGGATCGCGCTCGCGCAGGAAGCGGTGCTGCAGGTGGGCGTTGCCCGCAGGCCGGACGTGCGCGCGGCGCTGGAAGCGGTGCTGGTCAGCCGCGCCGAGGACCGGGGCGTGTTCGGCGAGTTGTTCGACGCGTTCTTCCGTGACCCCGAACTCGCGCGCAAGCTGCTGGCGCAGATGCTTCCGAGTGCCGAAGGCACGGGCGAACCACCCAAGGAGCGCCCGCGGGTACGCGAAGCCCTGGTGCCGGCCCGGCCCGCGCATCCGGTGGCGCCGGACGCGGAGGTGGAACTCGACGCGGCCATGACCGCAAGCGCGCTGCGACGCCTGCGGGAAGCGGATTTCAACCAGCTCACCGCCAGTGAATATCGCCTGGTGGAGCGCCTGGTTCGCGACATTCCCCTACCTTTGCCCGGCGTGCCGGCGCGCCGGACCCACGCGGGCGAGCGCGGCGCGCGGGTGCACTGGGCGCGCACTCTGCGCGCGGCCGCCCGCAGCGGGGGCGACGTGATGGCGCTGCACCGGCTCGAGCGCCGCAGCGAACCCCTGCCGCTGCTGGCACTCATCGACGTATCGGGTTCGATGGAACGCTACGCGCGCCTGCTGCTCGCGTTCCTGCACGCGGCCACGGGTCACGCACAGCTTGCCGGCAGGCGGCGTGTCGTCGTCCATCGCGACGTGTTTGCGTTCGGCACGGAATTGACGGATTTGACCGGCGCCTTTCGCCGTGCCGACACCGACGCCATGCTGGTCGAGGCCGGTCACGCGATCCACGACTACGCCGGCGGCACCCGCCTCGGCCAGTCGATCGCGGCGCTGCGCGAGCGCCATGCACGGCGGCTGGTGGGCCGGCGCACCCTGGTCCTGATCGTCAGCGATGGCCTCGATACCGGCGCGCCGGACGAGCTTGCGCGTGAGCTGGCCTGGCTCAAGCGACACGCACGCCGGATCCTCTGGCTCAACCCGTTGTTGCGCTTCGAGGGTTACACGCCGACCGCGCGGGGCGCGGCGGTGTTGCATGATGCCGCCGACGGTATGCTGGCCGTGCACAATGTCACCCGGCTCGAAGAGCTTGCCGGTGCGATTTCCGCGCTCATGAAGCACTGATGCCCGAGGAGGCCCGACATGGACATGCAAGGCTCGCGGCGATTGACCGTCACGCAACAACAGGCGTGGGATGCGCTCAACGATCCCGCGGTGCTCAAGGCCTGCATTCCCGGTTGCGAGAGCATCGAACCTTCAGGAGACAACGCGTACGCGATCGTCAACGCCATCCGCGTCGGCCCGGTCGCGGCAAAGTTCAAGGGCTCGATCCAGTTGACCGACATCGTGGCGCCCGATCGCTACACGCTCAACTTCGACGGGAAGGGCGGGGCAGCCGGCTTCGGCAAGGGCAGCGCCAGGGTCGCGCTCACGCCGCAGGGCGAGGGATGCGAGCTCACCTACGCCGCCAGCGCAACGGTCGGCGGCAGGATCGCACAGGTCGGCCAGCGCCTGATCGACGGCGTCGCCAAATCCATGGCCGAAAGTTTCTTCAAGCGCTTCGACGAGGAAATGCAACGCCTGCATCCATCGACCGCAGCGGCGCCCGCGACGCCACCCACGGCCGGCGTCTTCTCGCGATTCTGGCAATGGCTGCGACGGCTATTCGGGAGCGGCGCGGGTGCCCGCTGACAGGCGCGCGCTCGAATCGAAGTGATCCGCCGTGACAGCCACGTTCAACAGTTATCACACGATGTGATGCAACGAAACGAGGTGCAACCATGTCCGTAACCGCAGCCGAAGCCCTGTCACCTGCTCACGTGAGTGCAGCGCGTACGCGCGTCGATCAATGGCTGGAGCGTTTCTCGGGCGCGCTCGCGAGGCGCGATGCCACGGCCGCGGCGGCGATGTTCGCGCCGGAAAGTTACTGGCGCGACCTCGTCTCGTTTACCTGGAACATCAAGACAATGGAGGGGCGCGAGGACATCGCGGACATGCTGCGCGCGTGCCTCGACCACGTGAAGCCATCCGACTTTCGTGCAACGGAAGAACCGACCGAAGCCGACGGCGTTGTGGAGGCGTGGATCGGATTCGAGACCGCGGTCGGGCGGGGCAAGGGCCACCTGCGGCTCACGGGCGAAGGCGCCTGGACGCTGTTGACGACGCTGTACGAGCTGAAGGGCTTAGAGGAAAACCACGGCAGCACGCGTCCCAAGGGAACCAGTCATACGCTCGCGCCGGGTCGCAGGACGTGGCCGGAGCAGATGCAGCAGGAGCGGAACGAGCTCGGCGTGACGCGTGATCCGTACGTGGTGGTGATCGGTGGTGGCCAATCCGGCACCGTCATCGGCGCTCGCCTGCACCAGCTTGGCGTTCCGGCCATCGTGCTCGACAAGCACGACCGGCCCGGCGGCCAGTGGCGCAACCGCTACAAGAAACTCGCGCTGCACGATCCGGTCTGGTACGACCATCTGCCCTACATACCGTTTCCCGACAACTGGCCAATCTTCTCGCCGAAGGACAAGATCGCTGATTGGCTCGAAATGTACGTGCGCGTAATGGACGTGAACTACTGGCCGAAATCGACCGCGACCTCCGCGCAATGGGACGACGCCACGAAAACGTGGACCGTCAAGGTCGACCGCGACGGCAAGCAGGTCACCTTGCATCCGAAACAGTTGGTGTTTGCGACCGGAATGTCCGCCAAGCCGAACCAGCCGAAGTTCCGGGGCATGGAAGCGTTCAAGGGCGACCAGTGCCACTCGTCGGACTATCGCGGACCGGATGGTTATGCCGGAAAGAAGGCGGTCGTGATCGGCGCCAACAACTCGGCCCACGACATTTGCGGCGAACTGTGGGAGACCGGCGCCCAGGTGACGATGGTGCAACGCTCGCCGACCTGCGTCATCCAGTCCGCAAGCCTGATGGACCTTGCGCTGGGCGACTTGTATTCGGAGCGGGCGGTGAAGAGCAGCATGACCACGGAAAAGGCGGACCTGACGTTTGCATCATTGCCTTACCGGATCATGGCCCAATTCCAGATTCCCGTCTACGCAAAAATTGCCGGACGCGACAAGGATCTGTACGACCGGCTTGAAAAGGCCGGATTCTGGGTCGACTGGGGCGAGGACAAGTCAGGCCTGTTCATGAAGTACCTGCGCCGCGCGTCCGGCTACTACATCGGCGTCGGCGTATCCGAACTCATTGCCGATGGCAAGATCAAGGTGGCACACGGCCAGGTTGACGACCTCACCGAGCACGCGGTCGTACTGGATGACGGCACCGAGCTGCCGGCCGACCTCGTCGTGTACGCGACAGGTTACGGGTCGATGAACGGCTGGGTCGCGGACTTGATCGACCAGGAAACCGCCGACAAAGTCGGCAAGTGCTGGGGCGTCGGCTCCGACACGGCGAAGGATCCGGGGCCGTGGGAAGGCGAGGAACGCAACATGTGGAAGCCGACCCAGCAGGAGGCGCTGTGGTTCCAGGGCGGCAACCTGCACCAGTCGCGCCATTATTCGCTGTACCTCGCGCTGCAGCTCAAGGCGCGCTACGAGAACCTTCCGACACCGGTGTACGGGTTGCAGGCGGTGCACCACGTGCGTTGACGTCGAGCACCGGGTAGAAACCCTTTGCATGTGCGACGGCGGCGGGCAGCTCCCGGGCCCGGGCGGTTGCAGTCGACCGACGGCTGGCGAGGCAATCCATGCGTCGCGGAGCAACGGCTGGATTCCGGGTTCGACCCGCGGTAAAGCTGCGGGTCGCCCCGGAATGACCAGGTAAAAATCAACACCGTTCAGATAGCAAATTTTTGTAGGAGCGAGCCTGCTCGCGACCGGCGTCACCTCAGATACAGGCGCCTTGGTCGCCAGCAGCCTGGCTTGTATGTTTCGTTCCGGCAGTGCAGAAAGTGCCTGCCGGGGTGGAGGGACGAGGTCGGCATCTCCTACAACAGCCGACGATGTTTACCTGAACAGCATTGAGGTAAAAATGGATCCGCGAGCGAGTTGTTTGTCGCAGGGTCCCGAACGGCATGAATCAGCGCAGGAACATCAAGCCCGCCACTGGCGCCATCGTGATGGCTGCCGGGGCAGGCCACCGCATGGGCGGCCTGCCCAAATCGCTGTTGCAGCGGGATGGAGAGCCCCTGCTGCTGCGGCAGATTCGCCTGCTGGCGGAGGCCGGCGCCGGCATGGTCGTCGTCGTCCTCGGACACCATGCCGACCGCCTCGGCACCGTCCTCGAACAGGCGCGCTGCGCAGCAACGCCACCGATCAACCCGCGACGGCTGCTTTGGACCACCAATCCCGCGCCCGACGACGGCACGGGATCGTCGCTGCGCTGCGGACTGGCGGCGTTGCCGGCCGGTATTTCGGCGTGGCTGGTCGCGCTGGGGGACCAACCGTTGCTTGAAGCCGCCGACGTGCGCGCGATCCTGCAAGCCTGGAAGAAACGGCCCGCAGGAACCGACCTGGTCATGCCTCGACACGCAGACCGGCTTGGCCATCCAATCGTTTTCGGGCGTCCCGTGCGCGACGCGGTCGCGGGCGCGCACGGAGGGCAGGGCGTCCGCGAGTGGCGGCGTGCGCATCCGGATCGCGTGCTGGTCCTGCCGGTCGCGCACGCGCGCTATACGACGGATGTGGACACGCCCGCCGACCTCGCTTCGCTGCGCGAACAATACCGCGTGCAACTGGAGTGGCCAGCGGGCGAGTAGGGCCCGACTGGGTATTCCGATCCAGGTGACGGCAAGGTGAGGTGTGCTGATCGCCGTGCCGACGTTGACCTGCGGGTGTCGGAGAAATGGGATTGGCGGCGGACGGGGTTCGGCCCGTTGCGGCCGGTCGCCGACGGCAGCTTTGGGGAAGCGTGATTGGGCCGCCGGCCTGATACTCCGCAGATGCCGTGGAGGGCGCCTCGCTTACGGTTCGCGACCGGGCGTGGGTGACATGGAAACAACCAGGCCGGTGACCGACGTCACCATGCAAACTGGCCACGATCGCCAGTGGAAATAACCACCATCGCCGCCAAGCTGGCCGATTTGAGTCCACCTGCTGCGAACGTTCTGGCTCGTCGTTCGTTGGGGCGATCGCGCAACGATAACGTCAACGTCACGCGTTGATTACTTAAGGCGTAGTACGACAGGCCTGTCTATTCAGTAGGGGTGAAGGAAATGACAAAACGCCTAGCTTTTTTTATGGCGGCTATGCTTATCCTTGTTACTGGAACGGCGTTCGCATTAAACCCAAGCGCAGTCTCTAAATTCTACTTCGATGAGGATGGTCAACTAGTTGGCCAAAGCCTGTTGACCTCCGCACCGCAAGAATCGCACGGCGGCAATGTGCATACGGCCTACTATGTTTCAGTAGCTGTCAGTTGTGCAAGGCCCACGCCTCCGCCACCAATCGAGGGACCAGTACCCGGCTGCATACCCGGGAGCCAAGGCTGCACATGCTATTCGATAGGCACGAGTGGCTATGAGTGTCCGGGGGCTGTCGCCGCCTTGAATGACGCTGGCAAGGGTAACGTCCAGCTTATGCCTCCATTTACTGGGCGGCCGGGCAGCCCGGGGTTCGTGAATCCGGCTCTTCTTACTCCGCCATGTGGTGATACAAGTGGCTGCAGCGACGGCGCGCGCTCTAGCGACTCCAGCGGGTATGGCCCGGTAGCAGGCACGTACGTCTCGGAGTGGGTTTTGCCGGAGGATTTAACCATCCAAGCGGCGTGTCGGCAAATCGAATGCGACAGCATGCCCACGCCTATCACCGACCTCGGGTGGACGTGGGTTGGAGGATACCAATGATGCGCTGCAACCCGGGTCCACTGGCGTCAGCTTTGGTAGCCTTGTTGCTTGGCACTTCCGCGGTGGCAGCAGCGGGGTCGGTCGCCAGTGGCAAGCCCATCGCAGTTGACTTGTCCTACGACGGCCAACATCTCGCACTGATTGCATCGTCTGATCGCGGCCAACCGCAGCTCGAATTAGCCAACGCCAACGGCAGTGGGTTGCATCGCGTCGGCTTCGCGGAGACGTGCCGGGTGAACGGCATTCGCTGGGCACCGAACTGGGACAGGCTTGCGGTGCTCACGAGTTGCCGAACGGATTCTGGCTCCGCAATGGCAGACAGCACGATTTGGCTCCTGAACGTCGGGTCCCGGGGCGCTTCCGATCCCGTGAAGCTCGCAGTCGTTGCAGGGGCGGCACGAGACATTCGTTGGACCGGTGACGGTCGGTGGGTTGCATTTCTCACTTCGCCGAAAGGCACCGGCAGTGCCATCGAACGAGTTGCGATATCCGGTGGAACACCTGTCATTGCGACTCCTCCCGAGCTTGATGTTCACGAGTTCCGTTACTCGCTCTATTGGAATCTCCTGATGTTTACGGCGACTTCGCCAGCGGAGCATGCATCAGCAGATGTCCCGGCACTGTTCGTCAAGCACGTCGGATCCGATGCGGCACCGACACTCGTGTTCGACCCGAATACCGCGAAGGGTGCCTTGCATGATCTTTATGTCACGCAGCCGCGATTCGGGCGCGGCGGAAGGCACATTTTGGTGTTTCTTGGCAAACACAACAAAAGCGCAGCTACTGGTAACCTTTATCTCTTGCCGGGCCCGTCCCCGAACGCGTCGCCCATCAATTTGACCAGAGGGCAGTTCAAGCCATCATGGTTTACGTTTGAAGGCGCATTTTCTGGCGGAGTGTGCTGCTCACTGGCTACGCAACGCGTTGACGGAAAAACGCAGGTCGTGAAGTTCCGTATTTATGGAACTTTTGCGAGACAAACTGGCACCCTCTTTACGGTGCCTGGATCGATTACCGACGGGCGAGCACAGTCCTCGTTATCAATCACCACACACACATCCTGGAATGACGGCCGTCAGCGGATCGCCTTCCTCCAGCAGTCACATCCAGGGGCGGCTGCGGCAATACACGTGGGTTGGATCGGCACCCAGCCCCCGCCCGAGGTTCGATTGGCTTCTGCAGCCGATCAATAGATGAATCGTAAGCGACCGCGCGCCTCATCCACCGCGTGAGTGCATAACTGTTTGGATCGCGCCTTTCCCGTGGAGAGGGGCGATCTCGGCTGGCAACGTGTTTGCTGTGCAACACGAGATTACGGCGGCGGGTCGCGTGCAACGCGCGCGGGTATGCGACACGGCAGCTATCGGGCAACTCCATCACGGTGGTTACTGGCCGGTTCGGGTCCAGGCTGTGTGAAAACGTCCGCGTAGAAGGTGCTGGCAGAGTTTTACATTGCAGGCTGCCGTCGCCCGCACTTTGCGGCGGCCCAGACGCGTAGCGCGAGTACGAGGGGTGACCCGCGACCGGATTCGGCGAGTCGCGTTGCCGGGGCCGTAAGCGAGGCGCAGCGCCGCCTATGCGGCAATCGCCTCCATCAGCGGTACCACGCCCATGATCCGCATTACGCGTTTCAGGTTGTAGCTGAGTGCGTGCAGGCTCATCTCGGTACTGACGTGTTCAAGGGTGCGCGTCAGGAAGTGCGTGTAACCCATCCACGACTTCAACGTGCCGAACGGATGCTCGACCGTGCACCGGCGCGTGCGCATTTTTCCGGCGTCATGATCGAGACGCTGCTGCATGGCATCGAGCACGTCCTCGTGCTCCCAGCGGCTGAGGCGTCGTTCGGGCGCCGGTGTGCACTGGGCTTTGAGCGGGCAGCTGCCGCATGCCGAGCTCCAGTATCGATCCAGCGTGAGTCCCCGCTCGACGGTCCGGTAGCGCCGGGTCAGCGATTGCCCAGCGGGGCAGCGGTATTCGTCGCGTTCGGGCACGTACACGAAGTCGCGCTTGCCGAACAGGCCGTTCGCCTGGTTGTTCGATGTCTGCGGCTTCGGCACATACGCAGTGATGCCAGCGTCTTCGCAGGCGACGATCTCGTTGCCACTGAAGTAGCCTCGATCGGCCACGGCCTCCAGATGGTCCACCTGCATCACCTCCTTGGCTCGCTTCGCCATCGTGGCCAGCTGCTGGCGATCGTTGCCGATGTTGGTGACCTGGTGGTCAACGATCAGGTGATGCTTGGCGTCCACGGCAGTCTGTACGTTGTAGCCGACCATGCCCGTACCCTTGCCGCTGGTCGCCATCGAACGTGCATCGGGATCGGTGAGTGAGATCTGGTGATCGGGCGCGGCTTCCACCGCCTTCGCCAGATCCTGCATGCGCTGCATCTCCGAGTGCAGCTTGGCGATCTTCTCCTTGAGGCGTGTCGTGTGAGCTTCGTTGACCTCGGCATCCCCGCGCCGGTCGGCGCTGTCCAGCTCGGACAGGTACCGCGCAACACTCTCCTCAATCTGTTCGATCCGGCGTTGCACCTTCGCCCGGGTGTAGTTCTTGTCGCGGTTGTTGACCGCCTTGAACTTGCTGCCATCGATCGCGACCAGCGCCTGCGTGAACAACCCCAGCCGGCGGCACAGCAGCACGAACTCACGGCACACTCTGCGGATCGCCGCACCGTTGTCCTTGCGGAAATCGGCAATCGTCTTGAAGTCCGGCGCCAACTGCTCCGTCAGCCACATCAGCTCGACGTTCCGCTGCGCCTCGCGTTCGAGTCGCCGGCTCGACTGCACCCGATTGAGGTACCCGTACAAGTAGATCTTCAGCATTGTCGCCGGGTGGTACGCCGGGCGGCCGGTGATCTGCGCCACCACACCGCCAAATCCCAACGTCGCCAGATTGAGGTGTTCGACGAACGCATCGACCACCCGCACCGGGTTGTCCTCACCGATGTAATCCTCAAGCCGCTCGGGGAACAGCACGCTCTGCGAGCGATCCACCCCTTCGACAAAACGGCTCATCGGCTGGCCCTCGTCGAATCGACACACGCAGTTTACCGACTGGACGCACGAATGGACACGTTTTCACACAGCCTGGGCCGGTAGCGGCCGGTCCATGCGGCTGGGTCAACCCGGAGGCTTGCGGCGATGGCGATCACCGCCAAGACCCTGATCGCGTCCATGCGCCAGCGCCAACGCCTGAGCGCGCAATCCAAACATGGCGTGCAAATCAACCGCAAGCTCGAGGCCGCGGCGCGCGCGTATAC
>JBOHYW010000041.1:0-23288 GCA_050738155.1 Rhodanobacteraceae bacterium | reverse complement strand
CGGTGGAAGGATCGGGGTGGCGCGGCAGGCCCAGTTGCTCGGCCTGCTGCTGCATGCGTTCGACGTCGTCGGCGCTGAGATCGGCGCGCAGCGTTGCTTCCGCGGGTGCGGAATCGTCGCGGAACCGGAGCGTGACCGAACGCGGCGGGTTGCTCATGCGCTGGCTTCCAGCAGGGTGTGTCCCAGCCCGGTGTGGCGCAGTGGCGTGCCCTGGCGCACGCGCAGTTGCATCAGTTGCAGGCCGGAGCCTTCCAGCAGTCGTGCGAGTACCGAGGTCTGTTCCTCGAGTGCCTGCACGGCGGCATCGTGCTGGGCCCACAAGTCGACGTTCACTTGTACGCCGTGCAGGCGGATCTGGCCATGGATCTCGCCAAGACGCGGCGGTTCGAGGGTGAAGCTCAACGTCCAGCGTGGCGTTGCCGTGGCTTCGCCGTCATCGGCCTCCTGCTCGAACCGCAATTGCAGCACGTCGAAGCCGCCGTCGTCGCGTACCGGAACCTCGACCATCCACGCTTGTGGCGACGCGGCGGGATGCGCTTCCAGTTGCATGATCTCGATGCGCGACAGCGCGGCCTGCGTGTGTTTGAGCATGTCGCCAGCCAGCGTGAACGCATCGGTGGCCAATGGCGCCGGCGGGCGCGCCTGCGGTTGCAGCGGCAACCGCAACAATGGCGGTTGGGTATCGGCGTTCTCGGGCATCAGCGAAGCCGCCTGTGACGTGATGCGCGGCGGGGGCTCCATGGTCTGCGACAGATGCTGCATGGCCTGCGGCAAGCGCTCCATCTCCTGCGGTAAGCGTTCCATCTCCTGCGGCAAGCGTTCCATGGCCTGCGGCAAACGCTTGAGCGCCTGCGTCAGGCGTTCAAGCGCCGCTTTCGTGTCGTAGTCGATTTGCGCGGTTGGCAGTCGTTCGGGCGTGCGTGCTTGCTGCAGCAGGGCATGTTCCAAGTGTAGCCCGGAACGCTTCACGGTGTCGCGCAACACGCCAGGATCGAGGATGTCATGGCGATCGACGATCGATGCCTCCAGGCGTGCCAGCGCCGCGCGCACCGGTTCCGGCAGTGCGCGTGCACCCGGCGTACGCGCCAATGCGTGCAAGTCGGCCAGCATGGGTTGCAGGCCATCCTGCAGCGGCAGGCGCGCGCGCACGGCGGCCGCCATAGGCGAGCTTTGGCCTTGTTGGTGGGTCACCAGTTCCAGGATCGGTTGTGGACCGTTGCTCATCACCCGGGCCTGGAACTGGCGTGGCACCAGCCCGGTCGAGGGTGGCTCGGCCTCGATGGTCAGGCCGCTGATTTGCATAATCAGGCGTGTTTCCGACAGGTATTCCAGTACCCGGCCGGATACGAGCGAGCCGACCTTCCACGGTTTGGCCAGGGTGCCAGCAGCGGCGGCGGCCCAATTGAGGTTCGCCAGTTGGGTCGGTTGCACGATCACGCGCAAACTCCGGACGTAGGTTTCGAGGTGGTATCGGCAACGAGCGCGCGAACTTGAGCACGCTCGCCGGCTGGTCGTTCCGCCGTCGCCCAGTGCTTATTCCATTTTTACGTCAATACCAAAGTATCGGCCGTGCAGGCGTCCCGAATGAACCAGCCAGCTTTGGACGCGGATTCACGCGGATGAATGCGGATAAAACCAGGATTCGATGTATTTATCGGCAATTTTTCGTTTTGATCCGCATCGGGCCGTGCTCTTTCTTGTTTTGACGATGCAGAAATAGCATTACACCGGCGTGGGGTGTGCATCGCGCAGCAGCGTCTCGAACGCCGCCAACGGCATTGGCCGTGCAATGAGATAGCCCTGGAAGGCATCGCAACCGCGGGCCATCAGGAAGTCCCGTTGCGCCTGGGTCTCCACGCCTTCGGCGATCACTTCCATGCTCAGCCCGTGACCCATCGCGACGATGGTTTGCGCGACCATCGCGTCGTTGGGGCTGTCCGGCAGGCGGGCGACGAAGGACTGGTCGATCTTGAGTTGGTCCAGTGGCAGGCGCGAGAGATAGGCCAGCGAGGAATAGCCTGTGCCGAAGTCGTCCAGCGCGACGCCGATGCCATGCGCGCGCAGCCGCGCGAGCCTGCCGGCGATTCGGGTCAGATCGCCCAGGATCGCCGTTTCGGTGATTTCCAGTTTCAGGTGTTCCGGCTTGGCGCCAGTTGCAGCCAGGATCTGGCGCACCTTTTCCACGAATCCCGATTGGTCGAACTGCCTGGCACTCACATTGACGGCAAGGTTGAGCTCGCGGGTGAGTGGTTCGCGGGCCCAGGCGGCCAATTGCGCGCAGGCGCGCTCGAGCACCCAGTTGCCGATCGGCAGGATCAGGCCGCTCTCCTCGGCGACCGGAATGAATACCGCCGGTGACACTGCTTCCCCGCTCGGACGGGTCCAGCGCAGCAAGGCTTCGGCGCCGGTAATGCGTCCCGCGCGATCGGCCTGCGGCTGCAGGTGCAATTCCAGTTCGCCGTTGGCGACGGCGTCGCGCAAGTCCTGGATCAGCGCTTCGCGACGCAACAAGTCGATCTGCAGCGCGGGTTCGAACCGGTGTACCTGATCGCGGCCGCCGGACTTGGCCGCGTACATGGCCAGCTCCGCTTCCTTGAGTACCGAGTCAGGCGTGCCTTGCCCCGGCAGCAACCCGGTCCAGCCGATGCTGACGGTGACTGCCACCGGCGCGTCACTGCCCAGCGGGAATGGCTCGCGCAGGATCTGGCGCACGCGTTCGGCCCAGGTCCATGCCTGCTCCAGGTGTGCCTCGTCGTCGCCCGGACCATATCCGTTCAACAGTGCAAACGTGCCGCCGCTGAACCGGCAAAGTACACAGCGCTCATCCAGCGAATCACGCAGGCGCTGCGCGAACAGGGCCAGCAGGCGGTCACCCGCGGCGTGGCCACGCAGGTCGTTGATCCGCTTGAAGTGGTCGAGGTCGATCATCAGCAGGGCGCCGCCGCTGGATTCGCCGGCCTCGTCCAGCAGGTGCTGCAGCCGCCCCTGCAGGAAATAGCGATTGGGCAAGTCCGTCAGCGGATCGAAGAAGGTCATGTGATCGATGCTGGCGTGGGCCATGCGCTCGATGGTCAAGTCGATCATCGAACAGACAAAGTGGCTGGTTGCGCCGGCGGCATCGGTGACGGCCGACAGCGTTGCACGCACGACTTTCGGTTGCCCCTGTCTGGGCTGCAACCAATGCTCGCCCTGCCAGAAGCCGGTGCGGTGAAGCTGTTCCCACATCGCCTGCCGCAAGGCCGGCTCGCTCTGCTTCGCAGCCAGCAGTGAGGGCGGCTTGCCGAACACATCGTCGGGTGCATAGCCGGTCAGGCGGGTGAAGGCGTGATTGACGCGCTGGATCGCGTGGCCGGCATCCAGCACCATCAGTGCCTCCTGGGTCTGGAATGCCGCCGCGGCCAGGCGCAGCTCGCGGTCGGCCTGCTTGCGTCCACTGATGTCCTGCGCATACACGATGGCGTATTGCGCCTTGCCGTCGGCGTCGTGGACGACCGAGCAATCCAGCAATACCGGAAAGCGCCGGCCGTCACGGGTCAGGTGCTCCGTTTCGAGCAGGGCATGTTCCTGTTCTTCCATGGCCAGGCGCGCGCGTTGCTGCCGGGCGACGATGTCGTCCGGGTACAACGCATCCACCGACATGCCAATCATCTCTTCCGGTGCATAGCCACGCTCGCGGGCGAAGGTGGGATTGACCGCGATGATCCGCTTGGTGCGCGAATCGCAGATTTCCATGCCGAACCCGGCGTGCTGGAACGCATGCGCCCACAAGCGCAATTTCGCGTCGGCTTCCAATCGTTCGGTGACGTCGCGGGCCACCGTCAGCATGCCATCCGGCGCGCCGTTGGACGCGTGCAGCGGCACCTTGACGAGCTCGTACTTGCGCGTCGTTGCCGCGTCGGAACCGAATGAAGTCACATAGGTATGCGGCTGCCCGAGCCGCATCACCTCTTCATCCATCGCGTGCACCTTGTCGCCCGAAGCCGCGCTCATTACTTCGCGGCTGGTGTGGCCGAGCAGCTTGTCGCGGTCGACTCCGAAGTACTTGACGGCACCTGCGTTGCAATCGACATAGACGCCCTGCCGATCCTTGACGGTCATGGCATCGGGACTCGCGTCGAACAACGCGCGCAGCTTGGCTTGCTCGGCTTGCAGCTTGCGCGTGCGCCCGGCCACGGTACGCCGCAGCGACCACACCCACAGCGTCATCAATGCAATCAGCGCCAGCACTATGGCCAGCGCGATTTCGGCCTTCCGGACATAGGGCCACAAAGCGACTGGTTGATCCAGCCAACGCTTGCGCAGCGTCTCGCGTTCGGCCGGCGTGACCAGCGCCATGCCGCGTTCGACGGTTTGCAGCATCGCGGCATCGCCCTTGCGTACAGCCCGGTGCACATGGCCCGTGTACAGCACGAACGCCTTGTAGAACCGGTCAAGCTTGGAGTAGCGGTACAGGTAGTAGCTGGCCGGGCTTTCATCCATGCAGAAGATGCGCAGGTCGCCATCGGTCGCGGCGTGGATGATGTCGCGGTAATTGGTGAATTCGTGCAGGTCGGTGATGCCGTCGGCTTGCAGCTGGTCGACGCAGGCGTCGCCGCGCTCCACGCCCACCGGCAAGCCACGCAGCGAGGCCACGTCGTGCACGCCGCGGATGCGGCGGTCCACGTAGATCGCGATCAGGTTCGAGGCATAGGGCGCGGAAAAGTCGTACAGCTTCTCGCGTGACGGCGTGCGGTAGATCAGGTCGATCACGTCGGCGTCGCCCGACAACAGCGTTCGCTGAGCGGCGTCCCAGCTCATCGGGTCCAGCTCGACCTTGATGCCGGTGTGGGCCTGGAACAACCGCCACATGTCCACTTCGTAGCCTTGCGGCTTGCCGTCGGCGCCCATGAACACGTACGGCGGGTAGTTGTTGTCTGTGACCACGCGAATCACGGCAGGCGTGGCCGGGGCCGGCGCGGCGGCACACGCGACCGGCGTCGCGATCAGACCACTGAGCAACCAGCCGATGCAGATTGTTTTGAGCGCATTCATGTACACGCCCCCCTGCGCGTGGATTTCCGTTTGCGCAAAAACCCCAGCGACGGGACGCTTTCGTTCATCCCCGCTTGCGGCCAGATTCGCACTTCTCATATGTGTAGGCAAGCGTGCCAATGGTTGGGTCGATGCGGCAACCCAAAAGGGTGACCCATCGCACAAAATGCGGGATTGCCGATCGGGTCCGCTTTCTAAAGTTGTGTCGACCGCAGCCGTTACATCTCCCGTAACGAGGGTTGCGGAGGCTCCATGGCGAGCGCAGCAAAACGCAAGAAAACCGGCGATTGCCACGTCGCGCTGGGCGCCGATCTGGTGATCGGCGGCGCAGTCGAACTGCACACGCAACTGGGCAAGGCGCTGTCCGAACAGGCGCCGGTGGTGCTCGATGCGGCCGCGGTGACGCGCATGGATACGGCCGGGCTGCAACTTCTGCAGGCGTTCGTGCAGGCGTGCAACGACGGCTCGCGCGAGTGGCGTTGGGAAAACGTCGGCGAAGGCCTGCGCACGGCTGCCGCACTGCTTGGCATCGAACAGATGCTGGAACTGCCGGCGATGGCGCCGGCCAACGGTTGACACGAGAGAGAGGTTTTTCGAGATGGCAAAGATTCTGGCGGTGGACGATTCCACATCCATGCGCAACATGGTGTCCTTCACGCTGCGTGGCGCGGGCCACGAGGTGCAGGAGGCCGCCGACGGCAAGGCCGCGCTCGACGTTGCCAAGACCGGGCGTTTCGACCTGGTACTGGCGGACGTCAACATGCCGCAGATGGATGGCATCACGCTGACCCGCGAGTTGCGCGCACTGCCGTCGTTCGCCGGCGTGCCGATCCTGATCCTCACGACCGAATCGGATACCGACAAGAAGATGGAAGGCAAGGCTGCCGGTGCCACCGGTTGGCTGGTCAAGCCGTTCGACCCCGAACAACTGCTGGCCACGGTCGCCCGCGTAACCGGCTGACGTCACCATGGGAACGGTCGACCTCAGCCAGTTTCACCAGACCTTCTTCGACGAAAGCCAGGAAGGGCTGGACGTGATGGAAGAGTCGCTGCTGGCGCTCGAGAACGGTTCGGATGATCCCGAACTGGTGCACGCCATCTTTCGCGCGGCCCATTCCATCAAGGGTGGCGCGGCCACCTTCGGCTTCAGCGACGTCGCCGCCTTCACGCATGTGTTGGAGTCGCTGCTCGACGAAGTCCGCGACGGGCGCCGCGCGGCCGACGAGGAAACCATCGAATTGCTGCTGCAGTCGGTCGATTGCATGCGCGGCATGCTGGCGCGTTCGCGCGACGGCGGCGCGGTGGCCGATGCGACCAGCGAGGCCTTGCGCGAACGCTTCTCGACGATGCTCGGCAAACCGGCTGCCGCCCCGGCGGCGGCCAAGCTGCACCAGCTTTCGGCCGACGGCTGGCGCATCAAGTTTCACCCGCACCCGCACATGCTGCGCACCGGCAACGACCCGCTGCGGATGTTCCGCGAACTGGCCGGGCATGGCGACCTGCTCGTCAAGCAGGTCGAAGTGTTGCAGCAGCCGCGCCCGGCGTTTGCGGATCTCGATCCGACCGCCGCGATGCTCGGCTGGGAACTGGAACTGCGCGGCGACATCCAGCGCAACATCGTGCAAGGCGCTTTCGACTGGGTCGACGGCGACTGCGATCTCGAAATCGAATTGCTGCACGATCGTCGCGCGCAACAGTCCTCGCCGACGGCGCCGGCCGCAACCGACGCCGCCAAGCCGGCGCGCGACGGTGCTGCGCATGCCGACGCCGGTTCGATCCGGGTATCCATCACCAAGGTCGATGCGTTGATCAACATGGTCGGCGAACTGGTGATCGCCCAATCGATGGTGAGCGACATCGGCAACAACTTCAGCATGGAGCGGCTGATGTCGTTGCGCGAAGGGCTGGCACAGCTCGACCGCATCACCCGTGAATTGCAAGACAGCGTGATGGGCATCCGCATGCTGCCGATCGCCGCGGTGTTCAACCGTTTTCCGCGCATGGTGCGCGATCTCGAGCATCGCCTCGGCAAGCGCGTCAAGCTGGAACTGCACGGCGAGTCGACCGAAGTCGACAAGACGGTGCTGGAAAAGATCGGCGATCCGTTGGTGCACCTGATGCGCAATGCGATCGACCATGGCCTCGAGACGCCCGAAAAGCGCGTCGCCGCGGGCAAGCCGGAGGTCGGCACGTTGCGGCTGGAAGCGCGCCACCAGGGCGGCAACGTGGTGGTCGAAGTGGTCGACGACGGCGCCGGCTTGCAGCGTGGGCCGATCATCAGGAAAGCGATCGAGCGCGGTCTGGTCCGCCCCGGTCAGGGATTGAGCGACGCGGAAGTGGCCGAACTGATTTTCCAGGCCGGCTTTTCCACCAACGCCGAAGCCACCGATCTGTCCGGCCGCGGCGTCGGCATGGACGTGGTACGTCGCAACGTCAATGACCTCGGCGGCAGCGTGAGCGTGCACAGCAAGGAAGGTGTGGGCAGCACCTTCACCATCGTGCTGCCGCTGACTTTGTCCATCATCGAGGGGCTGACCACCGAGGTCGGAGATGAGCGCTACATCGTGCCGCTGGTTTCCATCGTCGAATCGCTGCAGGTCGAGCCGCGCAGCGTGCGCCACATCGCCGGTGGCGGCGAACTGTTCCATTTTCGCGACGAGTGGCTGCCGCTGGTGCGCCTGCACGCCGCGTTCGGCTGCGACGGTGCGGTGACCCAGGTCGAACAAGGCATCGTGATCGTGGTCGAGGCCAATCGGCGCCGGGTCGGCCTGCTGGTGGATGCGCTGATTGGCCAGCAGCAGGTGGTGATCAAGTCGCTGGAAGCACACTACCAGCGGATCGAAGGAATATCCGGCGCCACCATCGCCAGCGATGGCAGCGTGGCGTTGATCGTCGATGTCGATGGCGCGGTGCGCCTGGGTGGCCGGCGTCGCGCGGCATGAGCCTCGCTGTGCGGGCGAGTGAATTTGTTGCAATCGGGTAGGCCGGATCAAGCCGCGCAGCGGCGGATCCGGCGTTCGCGCATTCGCGCTCGCGCCTTGATCCGCGCTACCCGCAGGAGCGGCGCGAACGGCGAAGCCGGTCCCGAAGGGCCGGAAGGCAGGATGCCTGGAGTTTTCCGGCGGTGGACTCTGCTACCGGCCCCTGCACCGCCGGCTCCGGCCTACACAAACGTCGCGATTCCGGGATGGCGAGAAAAATCCAAGGTTCCCCGGCTCTCAAGAATCCGGCGTCGATGTCGACACAGTGAAAGAACAGCGGCGTGCCGAGCGCCATCAAGAGGTAACAACAAGATGTCCCACAGTGAAGAACAGGCCGTGAAGTTGCTGCAGCAGCTCACCTTCACCCTGGCCGGCGAGGAGTACGGCGTCGACATCCTGGCGGTGCGCGAAATCCGCGCGTGGTCGCGGGTGACGCGCATCCCGCAGACGCCGGAATACGTGCTCGGCGTGCTGAACCTGCGCGGCGCGATCGTGCCGGTGATGGACCTGCGGTTGCGTTTCGGCCTGCCTCGCGAGGGTTACGACGACACCACGGTGGTGTTGGTGGTGGCCGTCGAGGATCGCCTGTTCGGGCTGGTCGCCGACGCGGTGGCCGACGTCTTCGACGCGCCGGAAGACCAGATCAAGCCGGTGCCCGACATGGGTGCGGTGGTGGATACCCGGTTCCTGAAGGGGCTGGTGGGTAACGGCGAGCGAATGATCCTGCTGCTCGACGTCGAACGGTTGATGCGCCCGGAGGAAGCCGAGGCGCTGGACGCAGTACTGCCGGATGTCGCGGAAGTTGAAGCGGCAGCCTGAAACAAACGGGGATTATGATGAAGATCAAATTGAGTGCTCTGCGTAAATTGCGCATGCCGGAAATGACGGTGAAGCTTCGCCTCATCGGCATTATCGGTTTGCTGGTGGCGATGGCGTTGGCGGTGGCGTGGATGGGCCTCGACGGCATGTCGCGCAGCAACGCCGGCGCCGGTCGCATCTACAAGAACGGCGTGGTGCCGCTGTCGCAGTCGGACGCGGTGGCGCGCAACTCGTTGCGCAGTTTCATCAGCCTGAGCGAGGCGGCCTTCCAGATCAAGGACGCCGGCATCGTCAAGCAGAAGCTCGCGGAAGTCGCGGCCAACACCGCCGCCAGCGACAAACTGGTCAAGGATCTCAAGGGCCGTTCGGTGTCGCCTGACATCGACAAGGCGGTGAAGAACTTCATCAGCTCGCGCTCGGACGTGCTCGATTCCATCGACATGGTCAAGGGCTCGTTGCAGTCGGGCGATCCCGGCTCGCGCGACCTGCTGTACACCAACGTGCTGCCGTCGGTGATGATCATGCAGTCGGAGATGAACAAACTGATCAAGCTGCAGGTCGCCGATGGCCAGCAGCAGTACCAGGCCGCGCTCGATCACTATGAACACGTTCGCAAGCTGACGCTGATCGCGGTGGCCGTGGGCATCGTACTGGCGCTGCTGATGGCGACGTTGGTGATCCGCTCGATCGTGAAGGCGCTGAACCGCTCGGTCGACGTGGCGCATGCCATCGCGGAAGGCCAGCTCGGCCACGGCATCGTCACCAACGGCAAGGGCGAGCTGGGTCGCCTGCTGGCGGCGCTGCGCGAAATGGACGAACGCCTGTGCGGCATTGTCGGCGAAGTACGCAACGGCGCCGACGAAGTCAGCGTGGCCTCGCAACAGATTTCGCGCGGCAACGATGACTTGAGCCAGCGCACCCAGGAACAGGCCTCCAGCCTCGAGGAAACCGCCTCGTCGATGGAAGAGATGACTTCCACCGTCAAGCAGAACGCCGACAACGCCAGCCATGCCAACCAGTTGGCGCGTGGTGCCCGCGAGCAGGCCGAGCGCGGCGGCGAAGTGGCCACGAGTGCGGTGGGTGCGATGCGCGAAATCGACGCGTCCAGCCGCAAGATCGCCGACATCGTGGGCCTGATCGATGAGATCGCGTTCCAGACCAACCTGTTGTCGTTGAACGCAGCGGTCGAGGCCGCGCGCGCCGGCGAGCAGGGCCGCGGCTTTGCCGTGGTGGCATCCGAAGTGCGCAACCTCGCACAACGCAGCGCCGCCGCCGCCAAGGAGATCAAGGGCCTGATCGGCGAGAGCGTGGACAAGGTCAAGACCGGCACCGAGCTGGTCGAGAAGACCGGACATACCCTGGTCGAGATCGTCGACAGCGTAAAGAAGGTCACCGACATCGTCGGCGAGATCGCCGCTGCCAGCCAGGAACAATCGGCCGGTATCGATCAGGTCAATCGCGCGGTGATGCAGATGGACGAAATGACCCAGCAGAACGCCGCGCTGGTCGAGGAATCGGCCGCGGCTTCGCGCGCGATGGAAGAGCAGGCCGGCGGCCTGTCGCGTCAGATCGCGTACTTCAATGTCAGCGATGGCGAGGCGGTCGCGGGCGAAGTTGGCGCGGTGCTGTCGCGGGCTGCGCAGTCGGCGAAGCACCCCGAACCGACTGCGGTCGCGAAACAGCCAGCCGCGCAGGCGGCGCCGCGCACCGCTGCACCCCGCAAGGGGCGTGCTGAACCGGCTCGTGGCAAGGCCGCGACCGAAGACGCGGTCTGGGAGGAGTTTTAGACGCCATGTCCGCAGTCGCCAGCGCCGCATTGCCGGCAGGCAGCACAGGCATCCAGTCGCTGGGTGACGCGGAGTTTCGCTTCCTGAGTGATTTCGTCACCCGCCATTGCGGCATCACCATGGGTGAGCACAAGCGCCAGTTGCTGCAGGGACGCCTGCAGCGCCGGCTGCGCGCGTTGCGGCTCGACAGCTTCGAGGATTACTGCGCGCTGCTGCGCCAGAACCCGCAGGACGAACTGGACGAGTTCGTCAGCGCGGTCAGCACCAACGTCACCGCGTTTTTCCGCGAATCGCACCATTTCGATTTCCTGGCTGAGCAGTTGCCCAAATGGCTGGCCGAACGGCCCGGTGGGCGCATCCGCATCTGGTCGGCCGGTTGTTCCACCGGCGAGGAACCGTACTCGCTGGCGATGGTGTTGGCCGAAGCCATCGAGCAACACCGCGGCCCGGCCGATGCGTTGATCCTGGCCACCGACCTGTCACCGGCGGCCTTGCAGAAGGCGCGTGACGGCGTGTATTCGCAGCAGCGGCTGCAGGGCATCAGTGGCGAGCGTCGGCGACGCTGGTTCCAGCGTGGCAGCGGCGTGTACGAGGGCGAATGCCGCGTGCACCCGCGCCTGCGCGAACTGGTGCGCGTGCGCCCGCTGAACCTGCTGGAGGACTGGCCGATGCGCGGAAGTTTCGACGCGATCCTGTGCCGCAACGTGGTGATCTATTTCGATGCGCCGACCAAGCAACGCCTGTTCTCGCGCTTTGCCGCGGCCCTGCAACCGCACGGCAAGCTGTTCCTCGGTCATTCCGAATCCATGCACGGCCTGTCCGACAGATTCACGCTGATCGGACGGACCATCTACGACAAGCGGCACTGAACCATGCATGCAATGTTTGCCCCCAGCGTCGAGGGATTCGATGCACGCCCCATGCTGCACGGTTTCGAACACCTGCGCCGCTTCCATGAACCCGCCACCGGCTGCATGTCGGTGAAGATCCTGCCGGGTGAGTATTACGCGACCATGCAGGACGAGGTCATCACCACCGTGCTCGGATCGTGCGTGTCGGCCTGCATCCACGACCCGCAAGCCCGCGTCGGTGGCATGAACCACTTCATGTTGCCCGAACCGTCCGTCAACGGTGGGCGCTGGGGCCATACCGCAGCTGGACGCTCGGCGCGCTACGGTAGCGATGCCATGGAGCAACTGGTCAACACCGTGCTGAAAGCCGGCGGCGATCGCCAACGGTTGCAGGTGAAGATCTTTGGCGGTGGCCGCATCCTTAGCGGAATGACCGACATCGGCGCGCGCAACATCGAATTCGTGCGCCGCTACCTCGAAGACGAATCGCTGGCGTTGACCGCCGAGGACGTAGGCGGCGGCACGCCCCGCCAGATCCGCTTTTATCCCGTCACCGGGCGGGTCCAGGTGCGCCGGCTCAACGGCATGGATGGCATCGATCTCGCCGACCGCGAACGCCGCTACCTCAAGCAACTGGCGAATGATCCGATAAAGGGTGGAGTGGAGCTCTTCTAGGGACCTGAACAGTCATGGCGAAAGTCCGCGTACTCATCGTCGACGATTCCGCGCTGGTGCGGAAGATGCTGACGGAAATGCTGTCCGGCGATCCGGACATCGAAGTGGTCGGCAGCGCGCCGGACCCGCTGGTTGCGCGCGAACGCATCAAGCAGTTGTCGCCGGACGTGCTGACACTGGACGTCGAAATGCCGCACATGAACGGGCTCACCTTTCTCGACAACCTGATGCGGCTGCACCCGATGCCGGTGGTGATGGTTTCCTCGTTGACCGAGCGTGGCGCCGAGGTGACCCTGCGCGCGCTGGAGCTGGGCGCGGTGGATTTCCTGGCCAAGCCCGGCAGCGACCTGACCGGTACCTTCGGCGACAGTGCCGACGAGATTCGCAGCAAGGTAAAGACCGCCGCGCGTGCGCGACCGCGGGCGATGACCACACACGTGCAGCCGATCAAGGCGTCGCCACGATTCGATGCCGACGCGGTATTGCCGCGTGCCACCGGCAGTGTCAGCAGTGGCGGGCGGATCATCGCCATCGGCGCATCCACCGGCGGCACCGAGGCGATCCGCGTGGTATTGACGATGATGCCGCCGGACGCGCCGCCGATCGTGATCACGCAGCACATCCCGGCGCAATTCAGCGCGCCGTTCGCGCAGCGCATGGACAAATGTTCGGCGATGCGGGTGTTCGAAGCGCGCGATGGCCAGCCGATCCAGGCGGGCCATGCCTACATTGCGCCCGGTGACCGTCACCTGTTGGTGGTGCGCGACGGTAGTCGCCACATTTGCCGCCTGCACGACGGCCCACTGGTCAACCGCCACAAGCCCAGCGTGGATGTGTTGTTCCGCTCGGTGGTCGCCAGCATCGGCGGCAACGGCGTCGGTGCGTTGTTGACCGGCATGGGCGACGACGGTGCGCGCGGCCTGAAGGAAATGCGGGAAGCGGGTTCGCCAACGCTGGTGCAGGACGAGCCCACTTCGGTGGTATGGGGCATGCCGGGGGCCGCCTGGAAATTGGGCGCGGCCGACGAGGCTTTGCCGATCGAAGCCGTGGCGGGGCGGCTTCTGGAACTGGCTGCGCGGCCACCCGCCCGTCCGCGCGCTGTCGCGACCCAGGCGGCGGCATCATGAGGACGATCGTCATGCGGTTACTGGATATTCCCGAGCGCGCCGTCGGCCTGCTTGGCAGCGCCCTGGCGCTGGTGGTGGTGCTGGTCTGGCCGAACGAGTGGGTCAGCCCGCTGGCGGTGGTACTGCTGGCCGCCTTGTGGATCGGCTTGAGCGCACGTGCGATGCGCCGTGCTGCCGTGGACACCGCACCGGCGACGGGTAGCGATGCCGACCTGCAGGGCGCGATCGGCGACCTGCGCGGCGCGCTGGTGGACGAACTCGGGCATGCCGCGCGCGAACTCAACCAGGCCCTCGACGTGCTCAAGGATGCCGTCGGCGAACTCGGCAGCGGGTTCGATGGACTTTCCCGCAAGACCGGTTCGCAGCAGCAGTTGCTGCAGCAGATCATCGATGTCAACGGCAGCGAAGGCGGCAGCGTGCAGGCATTCATCAGCAAGACCGGTGGCCTGCTCGAGCACTTCGTCGGGCTGGTCGTGCACCTGTCGCGCGACAGCCTGCGCATCGTCTATCGCATCGACGAAATGTCGAAGGAAATGGACGCGGTGTTCGGCTTGCTGAAAAACGTCAACACCATCGCCGAGGAAACCAACCTGCTGGCGTTGAACGCGGCCATCGAGGCGGCACGCGCCGGTGAATCGGGCCGCGGCTTCGCGGTGGTGGCCGGCGAGATCCGCAACCTCGCCAAGCATTCCAACCAGTTCAACGAACAGATCGGCAGCCATGTCGAGCGTTCGCGCCGCAGCATGGTGCAATTGCGCGAGCTGGTCGGCGCCATGGCCTCGCAGGACATGAGCGTCGCGCTGTCCACCAAGGGCGACATCGACTCGCTGATGGCGCAGTTGGGCAGCAGCGACAGCCGCATCGCCGAGGCCACCGAGCAGGTGGCCTCGATCGCGCGCGGACTCGGCAGCGACGTCACCACCACCGTTCGCTCGCTGCAATTCGAGGACATCCTGAGCCAGCTCATCCACCAGACCAACACGCGGCTGGTCGACCTGCAAGACGTCGCCGGCCAATGCAGCGAGGACATCGAATCGATGCTGCGCCTGCGCGCCAGCCGCGAACAGGTGCGCGAGCACGCCGAACGCATGCGCGAACGCCTGCAGTTGCAGCGCGAACGTGCACGCCTGCGCGGCAAGGGGCCGGCTTTGCAGACCTCGATGAGCGCTGGCGAAATCGATCTATTCTGAGGAGAGTGTCATGAGTCTTGTGTGCGACAGCGATACCACGGGCGACTGCATCACGTTGCACGTCGGCGACCGCTTCGATTTCTCGGTGCACCGCAGCTTCCACGACGCCTGCCTCGCGCAGCCGCGCGCACGCAGTTACGTGGTCGACCTGGAAGGCGTCACCAGCATGGACAGTTCCGCGTTGGGCATGTTGTTGTTGCTGCGCGAACACGCCGGTGGCGACGACGCCGACATCCGTGTCGTCAACGCCAGCAACGAGCTGTGCAACACCTTCCGCGTGGCCGGTTTGGACCGGATGTTGACGCTGGGGTAAGGCTGTTGTTTACCGGGCTGTGCAATGCCGGCTCCGGCCTGTGGCCTTGAGCCGGCCTACGCAAGCGATGGGGTAGGCCGGTTCAAGGAGCGTGGCGACGGAACCGGCGCAATGATTCAGGTGTAGGTTGGGCTGAGCTTTGCGAAGCCCAACACGATACGCGGTAACGTTGGGCTTCCGCCGATAAAGTCGGCGTCAGCCCGACCTACATTTGCTGACGCGAACATCGCCGCGGTGGGTAGGCCGGTTCAAGGAGCGCAGCGACGGAACCGGCGGTGCGCTCCTTGACGCCGCTGGTGATAGCGCCCGTTCAAAGGCCACGACGCAAACAAATCGAGCAAATCAATGACTCGGTCGACGGCTGAAAACGTTCCAAGGGAACTGCGTGGCGCGGTGGTTGAAAGACGACATGGAAGCCAAGGCCGCGCAGCTTCCGGAGCACCCACGGATCTACCGCATCGGTCGCGTCGTTGGCACGCGGGAAATGGTGGTGCGGTCGAATTACATCGTGATCTACACCCAGCACACTCTGGTCGTGACCGTCTTGCGCGTGCTGCATGCGGCACAACAGTGGCCTCCGGCAATGTAAGCATCGGCGCTTGTGTGGACTGGATCGTTGACTACCATGCTGGCGATTGCGGAACCGGTTGTGCTACCTGCTTCCGCACCCGATCCGAATCTGCCATTTGAACGTCTGTGGCGTTGCGACGCGAGCCTGACGAAAGGCACTGCGACTTGTGGCACGTGCGGCGCTTCCATGATCACGCAATCTTGCTCGGTGCGGTGACGCCGATGCATGGCGGCGACGCTTCGCCGCGTCGTAGTGGTGCGCTGGCGAGAAGAGGTTGCGTGACAGTTCGCACGCTATGCTCGTCAGAAGGTGCGCGCTACGCGCTGCGTCTTGGCGTCCTGTTTCAGCGTCTCTGTTCGGAGGCTACAACCATGAAGCGCTTGTTGGCATTGATGTTGGTCCTCTCTCTCGTGTCGCCACCGGTCTGCCACGCTGCCACCGCCAATAAGGGTTTGTACTCGAAAATCAACCAATACATGAATGCGGCTGCGAAGGCGCAGCACTTCATGGGTTCCATCCTCGTTGCACGCGACGGTCACGTCATCATCGCGAAGGGTTACGGGATGGCGAACATCGAGCGCAACATCCCGAACAAGCCGGATACCGAGTTCCGGATCGGCTCGAACACGAAACAGTTCACCTCCATGGCGATCATGATGTTGCAAGCGGATGGAAAGCTGGATGTGCACGATCCGGTCTGCCAATACGTGCCGGACTGCCCGAAGGATTGGCAGCCGATCACGATCCACAACCTGCTCACCCACACCTCTGGCATCCCCAATTTCACCAACTTTCCGAGCTACATGAAGGTGCGGGACAAAACGCTGACGCCGACACAACTGCTCGCTTTGTTCAAGGACAAGCCGCTGGATTTCAAGCCGGGCGCGAAGTTCAAGTACAGCAACTCCGGCTACGAGGTACTCGGCTACATCATCGAGAAGGTATCCGGCGAGACCTATGCGCAATTCCTGCAACAGCACATTTTCAAACCGCTCGGCATGACGGACAGCGGCTACGACAGCAGCCATCCAACCGCAAAAAACCACGCCCAGGGATATGGCACCTACGACGATACCAAGAAAAAATATCCGCGCGCCCCGTTCGTCGACATGAGTGTTCCGTTCAGTGCCGGCGCGCTTTATTCGACTGTCCGTGATCTCTACACTTGGGATCGCGCGCTCGCGGCGGCCAAGCTGCTTCCTGAGGCGTTGCACAAGCAGATGCTTGCACCACAGGTTCCCGTCGGCGACTCGGGCAAGGATTTCTACGGGTACGGATGGTTCGTTTCGACCCAGTTCGGACATCCGAACTATTCGCACGAAGGCGGGATCGCAGGTTTCACGAGCGTCAACAGCTGGTTCCCCGATCAGCACGCCTACGTGATCGTGCTCGACAACGTGACCTCGCCCTACGTTGAAGATGTCGCAAAGAGTCTCACAGCGATCCTGTTCGGCAAGCCATACACCCTCCCGAAGGTGCTGAAGGCGATCCACTTGCCGGCAAACGAACTCGAGAAGTTCGTCGGCACCTACCGGCTTGATCCCAAGTTTTCCCTCACGATCACACTGAAGGGAGATCAACTGATGTCGCAGGGGACGGGCCAGCCGGCCATCCCGATCTACCCGCAGTCGAAGACGGAGTTTTTCACCAAGGACTTCCCGTCGAGCATCACGTTCAAGACCAAAGACGGGGGTGCTGTAACCGGTCTCGTACTGCACCAGGGTGGACATGATCACCCTGCAGAAAAGATCAAATAGCCGGAGGCTGACGCCGCGGGCCTTGCCTTTCCGTTGGCAGCACGAACTGGCCCGCGAGCTGTTCCGCACGGTGGCTGACGCAGCGCAGCCTTTCGGAACCCGCGTCGTCGCGCATCACTGATTCGCGACGCCATTCCACCCCAAGTGACCGGTCAACCGGGATTCAACAGCGCGATGACGGCATCTGGATTCTCGACTTCGATCACCAGCTCGTCATAGTGTTCATGCTGAAGTTCAACCACCACCGAACGGCCGGGATGGTGCACATCCCAGAACACCCGCCTGCCATCGTGGTGGAACGTGCCAGCCGTCAATAGCCCCGGAATCTCGGTCCCAGGCAAGCGCCAGCCTTTCCAGCCTTCCATCACCGTCGGATCACGCCGGGCGGCGCGGATGTCACTGGTTGGAATCACGAGCCGGCTTTTCAGCGCCCAAAACTTGTCGGCGCCCTCGACCTCCAAGATGAAGCTGTCACCTTCACGTGTAACCTTTACCATTGCAGTCAGCCTCGCGCTCGGTCAAACGGTCAGAATATAACGCGTCAACCTTGGACATGACGGCCCCCTTCGCGTCTGCAACGGGGCCCGCCCTCGTGATCAACGCGACGACGATGGAGGACTTGCCGCAGTCGACCCGTTGCGGCTGTTGGCGAGTGTCCGCTTTCTGGAAAGCTGCTCTCTGTGTAGATCGATGAATTTGACGAAGCAGACCGAACTCTGGTGATCAAAGATTCAATGCTCAAACCGATCGCGTCGCCACGACCGGCGGTACGTTGGAAGCACGGCGCGCCGGTACCAGCACTGCTGCCTGACCGAGCACGAGCATGGCAAGTACGCCTAGTGCCACGTAGAACAATGGCAGATGCATCATCTCGTAATGCCTCATCAGCCATTCGTTGAGGCCAAAGGCAAACAGCGCACCGACTACCGCGCCGCCTCCGGTGATCAGCAAGTTCTCAATCTGAAAGTAACGCAGTATGTCGATCTTCCTGGCGCCGAGTGCTCGCCGCACGCCAATCTGTCGGGTCCGCTGACCTACCCAGAAACTGGTCAGGCCGACAATGCTTCCGGCGGTAACGCTCAGCAGAATGAGGCAAATGACGCCCATGAGCAGCGCGAAGCCGCGCTCCGAGCTAAAATTCCTGTCGCGCATCTCGGAATACGAATGAATACCGGCCCAAGGCTCGGGCATGTGGCGCATCGGATTCACTGCAAAAAGTGCCTTGTGGATTTCGCGTATCGCCTCAGTCGTGCGGCCGGCGCGCGCGCGGGCCACATAGCTCGTCCAGAATGTATCTTCTCGCAGAGGCTCAATCACCGAGTTGAAGGCCCAATTGCCCTTCCCCGTCGGTGTCTCCAGCCGCTCGACGATGCCCACGATCTTGGCTGGCTTGCCGTCCTGATACACCGTCTGGCCAAGTGCGTTGCCATCCGGAAAGAGTTGATCGGAGACGGGTTTACTCACGATCACGACAGGCGACCCCGGGAGTCCATGTCCGTGCCGGATCTCGCTAGCGTAAAAGTCGCGACCAGCGATCAGGTGCAGGCCGAAGGTAGCCCGTAGCTGCTCGTCGCCGTAATAATAGGCGGCGCGCACGAATTTGCCTTTGCGATCCGCATTAAGAGAAATATCGCCGGCGTCATCACCCTGGACTAGAGGGACACTTGCCGTTGCCGCGACATCCTGCACGTCCGGCAAATTCCGTATCGTTTCCAGATCCGTAAGTTGTAGGGCATCGAGCTTCTCGATCAGGGCGGCATCGCCGCCAGATTGGGGTGGCCATTTCTGCAAAATCCAGATAAGGCCATGTTCTTCCAAGCCGGTCGGACGAATCATGTCCTCAATCCTATGGCCGATAATGAAGAAAGCATTGGCGATGATCGCCAACGTCAGCGCGATTTGCAACACGATGAGAAGCACAGCGGCCTTGTGTCGCCGTAACGCCACGAGGATTGGATAAGCGTTCACGGCGTGATCCTCATTGTGCTTTGAGCTGCAACGCGGGCGGTACGCGCGACGCCCGATACGCAGGGTAAACAGCTGCAAGCAGAGTGGCCGTCACGGCAAGCAGTAGCGCGAGCAACAGCAAGATAGGGTCGATTCGCGCCAGAGCGGCGAGCTGTGCTGGCATCACCACGTCGACACTGAGCACGCCGGTGGCTGTGAACAGCAGCCCGAGAATGCCGCCCCCGGCTCCAATCAGTGCCGCCTCGGTGAGGAATTGGGCATAGATTGCCGCCCGCGATGCGCCGAGCGCGCGCCGCACAGCGATCTCACCGCTGCGCCGCAGGAACTTGGCCAGCAGCAGCCCTATCGTGTTCACCAGGCATACGACTAGCAGGCCTTGCGCCACTAATAGCGACACTCGGATATTGCCGGGTACCACATGCTCGTAGTCGAGAAATGCTGGCACGTCGCGCAGGCGATTGTTTGGTCTCCATTGGAAGCGGCCAATCTGTTGCTGTTCGCTTGCATAAGCATCGAGGTATTGTCGATATCTCTGCACGGCGGCTGGATTATTCAGTTCAACCATGTAGGAGACCCATACACAGTCCGAGCGCAAAAGCGTTGCGAAGTCGGTGCTTGGATCATGGCCATCCTTACAAGCAGCACCGACGCCCGTGCTAAGGACGTTATTTGTAACCGCGAATTGAAACGGTATAAAGAAGTCTGGCTCGGAGGTTGGGTATCTCATAAGTGCGAAGAACTCTGGTTGTGGATTCCAGTGCCTAATGATGCCCACAATACGGTATTCGCGGTTGTCGATTTCGATAGATTTGCCGACGCTGTTGCCGCCGCCGAACATTTGCTGGTTGAAGTGATCGCTGATCACCACCACCGGGATTTGACTCGCGTCATCGCCCGCACTCCAGCCACTGCCGTAGTGAAACGGCACATCCAGCATAGGGAAAAATTCGCTGTAAACCGCATAGCCACGGGTGTCGATCAGGCTTTTGTTTTGGCTGGTGGGCGGCGGCATTATCGACCGCCACATCGGAGCGATCGCCGATTGGCGGAAAGCCCGATGTTGGCGCATCAGCGCCATGGCATCGATATAGGTCAACCTACTGGGCGGTTCGCCGTTCTCGCGGTAGCTCGGCCCCCAGGCATCGATTTGCGGCACGAACAGTTGTGACGACTTCCACGGAATCGGATCAGCGGACACGCCGCGGAATACCGAATACATCGTCATTGATGCCGCCACGCCAAAGCCGATCGCCAAGATCATCATTGCAGTAAGGCCGGGATTACGCCGCAAGCTGCGCACAGCCAGTTCGAGATAGTAGGCAAACACTCCGTTTCCCCTTGTGTCACCGAAGCCACGCTATCGGGTGTGACTTCGACCGAATGGCTTCGCGAGATACTATCCGAAACCTGCCGTGGGTCGGAATCAGGGACCGTGCCCGATGTTTTGGCAAGCTTCCAACGATCGCTGTTCAGCGATCTCGTGGAGATTGCGACCGGCAGCTCCTGGTCGGTTGCTGACCTGGTAGAGGCGGAGGGGCGTCGATCCTACCTCAGGTCTGCGCGGCGAGCCGGCGTTCGCAAGATGGGGCAGGGTGGATCAAGGTGCGCGCGCGAATGCGCGAACGCCGACTGCGCCGCAGGAGCGGCGCGAACGGCGAAGCCGGGCGCGAACGGCGAAGCCGGGCCCGAACGGCCGGAAGGCAGGATGCCTGGAGTCTTCCGCCGCCTGCGGCGGTTTGATCCGGCTTACAACTGGCGTACCACGGATAAGCAGGAAGTCTGGGGGTCGCGGCCACGGCCGCTCCTGCAGTCGAGTGTTCGATGCGGTTCGCGGGAGCGTGCGTGCACGCGACCCATGATTCAATGACACGCGTACTCTTTACCGCCCATGCGCGTGCAGCCGCGTCAGCAGCTCGGCTTCGTGCATCGCGATGCCGCAGGACTCGGCGATTTGGGCGGCGGCGGCGCCGTCGCGTGCCATGCGTTGCGCCAGTTGGTAGGCGCGGTCGTCGGATTGTTGTTGCGGTTGCGGTGGGGGTGGTGCCGGGCGCGCGTGCTCCAGTTGCTGCATGCGAGCCTCGACGCGAGCGAGGCCGGCAACCAGCGCCGACATGGATGTGTAGACATGCGCGGCGTTGGCGGTCTGTTCCTGTGCCTCGCTGATGGCGTGCAGTCGCCGCGCCAGATATCGCCAGGCGGCAAGTCCCAGCACGATCTGCAACAGCACCAGGCCGAGCAGGCTTCCCCAATAAATGATGTTCATGCCGACGTCCCCACGCCCGATCCACGCAGTCCGCACAGTTTGCCGGTGTCGAGCAGGGCGATGAAGCCGTCTTCGCGGTACAACGCCCCCAACACCGGGTCGTCGGCGCGCATGGCGCGGCCCGGCGGCGGTGGCAGCAGTTCGTGGGTGTCGAGTTCCAGCACGTCCTGCAGCGCGTCGATGCGCATGCCGACGCTTTCCGATTCATCGTGGAAAATCACCAGCCGCTGGTTAGGGTTGTCGCTGGCACTGCCATTGCCAAGGCCCAGGCGTCGGCAACCGTCGAGTACGGTCACGATGGTGCCGCGCAGGTTGATGATGCCGATGACATCGGCGGGCGCACCGGGTACCGGCGTGGTTGTCGGTGGACGGATGATTTCGTGCACGTCGGCCAATGGCACGGCGTAATTCTGGCCCGCCAGCTCGAAGCCGAGCCAAGTGCCGGTGGCGGTAGTCGCGTTCATGCTGATGGTTCCTCCGCGGCGGCGCCGGCTTCGCCGGCTGCGATCAGTTCATGCACATCCAATGCCATGTACTTGCTGTCGCAGCTCATGCCGGCCAGCCATTTGCGCGAATTGCGATGGAGTCGCCACTGGATCGCCTCGGTGGGCAGGGTCAGCGACTGCGGTCGGCCGGGTACGGCAAGCATCCAGTCGCTATCGGCGATCGGCAGCAAGCTGTCGACCGGCGGGGCGGCCACGCCGGGCGCGATGATGCGCGCCAACTCGATGACGTGTCGCTCGCCCGCGCCGATGCGCAGGCGCGCCAGATGCCAGTCATCCGGCGCATCCTGAAAATCGGCGCAGTCGATGGCGGCGTCGAGCGCCGCGGCCGGCAACAGCAGTTGCAGGCGGCCCAGCGTGCATAGCCACCAGTTCGAGTTGTCGGGTTCTGCTTGAGATTGCGCGTGGGTTTGGGCTTGCGCCGGCGCCGGGGCAGGCGAGGCAAGCGGCGTCGACTCCAGCAGCGCATCGAGGTAATCGCGCAGCGCCGTTTCGTGGCGGTCGGTGGCGCTCACGTTACCGGCTCCGGTTCCAGCGCGGTTTCGTATGCGCACAGCTCGTCATGCAGCAATTGATAGGCGGCGGCGCCGCGCCGCGACGCCTGCCATTGCCCGGCCGGAACGCCGGCGAGGCTGGCTTCGCGCAACTGGGTGTCGATCGGGATCTCGTTGCGGGTGACGCGTTCGCCGTGATCGTCGCGCAATTGCTGCATGCTGCTGCGCGAGGCGTGCGTGCGCGCGTCGTAGAGCGTCGGGATGATGTGGTATTCGATCGCGTGGCCCGACGAACGCCCCATCATCGCCAGCGTTTGCAGCATGCGTTCGAGGCCGCGCAGCGCCAGGAATTCGGTTTGGGTGGGAATCAACACGCGCTCGCAGGCCGCCAGTGCGTTGACCATCAACAGGCCGAGCAGCGGCGGGCAATCCAGCAGCACGCGGTCGTAGTCGGACGCTGCCGGCGCCAGTGCCTTCTGCAATACCCGGCCCATGCCGTTGCGGGTGCCGTATTGGCGATCGAGCGTAGCCAGCGCCGGGCTGGCCGTCAGTACCGACAGATTGGCGAACGCCGTCGGTTGCGCCAAGTCGCCGACGTGCCCGCCATCGGTGAACAGTTGATACAGGCCGGGGTGCTGTTCGTCCAACCGAAAGTAATGGCTGAGCGAGGCGTGCGGGTCCATGTCCACCAGCAGGGTGCGTTCGCCCGTGGCGGCGCACAATCCGCCGAGTGCAGCGGTGGTGGTGGTCTTGCCGACGCCGCCTTTCTGATTGGCGATGGTCCAGATGCGCATGCTCATCCGCTAGGGTTGTGCGCGATGGGGTGCGGTGCGGCTTGTGCGGTATTGGCCGCGACGGTGGGATCCGCTCCGCCACCGGCAGGCGTCGCCGATTGCAATTGAGGCGCTACGGGAATGCTGGTGACTGTCCGGGCCTGGCGATCGGAAGCCGGCGCGCT
>JBOHYW010000040.1:0-23575 GCA_050738155.1 Rhodanobacteraceae bacterium | reverse complement strand
CGCCGCGCGCACCGAACAATCCCGTGCGCCGCGACTCGCTGGCGCAACTGGTGCGCACGCCGATCGCGCGGCAATTGATGTTGCTGGTCGGCGTGGCCGCCGCGGTGGCGCTTGGCGTGGCGATCGTGTTGTGGTCGCGCGGCCCGAACATGGGGCTGTTGTACGCGGGTCTGGCGCCGAAGGATGCCGCCAGCATCGTGCAGGTTCTGCAGACCGGCAACGTTTCGTACAAGCTCGGCAGCAACGGCACCAGCGTCTTCGTGCCGGCCGGCGACGTCGATTCGATGCGCCTGCGGCTCGCGGCGCAGGGCCTGCCGCAGGGCAGCGCCAACAGTCGCGCCGTCGACACCCCCAATTCGGCTTTCGGCATGAGCGATGCCGCCGAGGCCAACCACAACCGCCAGATGCTGGAGCAGGATCTGGAGCACACCATCGCCAGCCTGCAATCGATCCGCAACGCGCGCGTCAACCTGGCGCTGCCCAAGCCATCCGCGTTCATCCGCGACAACGACCAGCCCAGCGCGTCGGTGTTGGTGGAGTTGTACCAGGGACGCCAGCTCTCGCCATCGCAGGTCGCGGCCATCGTGCACTTGGTGGCCGCCAGCGTTCCAAACCTCGACCCGTCGCGCGTGTCGGTGATCGATCAGCGTGGCCAGTTGCTCACCAGCGACGACGACGCCAGTTCCACCCAGGACACCAAGCGCATGCAACTTGTCGCGCTGATGGAGAACAACTACGCGCAGCGGGTGGAAAGCATCCTCACGCCGATCGTCGGTGCCAGCCATGTGCGCGCACAGGTGCACGTCGACATGGATTTTCGCGATAGCCGTTCGGCCAGCGAGATCTACGGCAAAGACAAGCAAGCCTTGCGCAGCGAGCAGACCAGCAGCCAGACGCGCACCGACGGCGCCAACGACGGCGCCGTCCCCGGCGCGCTCAGCAACCAGCCGCCGGTCACCGCGCAACAGGCAACCGCCGCCAATCCCACTGCCGCCGCCAACCCCGCCGCGGCATCGTCGGTGGCGAGCACCAGCGGCAGCTCGAAGACGCCCGTCGACAGTTCGCACTCGGCGACCCGCAATTACGAAGTGGACCACACCATCAGCTACACCAAGAATCCGGCCGGCGACATCACCCGCCTGTCGGTGGCGGTGCTGGTCGACAACAAGCAAGCAAAGGGCAAGGACGGCAAACCCGAGAGCGTGCCGCTCAGCAAGGCCGAGCTGGCGCACCTGACCCAACTGGTGCAAAGCGCCGTGGGCTACGATGCCAAGCGCGGCGACGTGGTGAGCGTGATCAACGAACCCTTCCACCAGCCGCCCGCGCCGGGCGACCTGCCGTCCACGCCGTTCTGGCAGCGCCCCGGCGTGATGGACCTGATCAAGCAGGGCCTGGGGGTACTGGCAGCGCTGCTGTTGGCCTTCGGATTGCTGCGGCCGATGCTGCGCGGCCTGTTGCGTGGCGACAAGCAGGCCGGCGAAGCGCCGCGCCCGCTGTCGGGACCGCAACAAGCACAACAGCAACCGGCACGCGTCGGCATCGACGAAACGGTGGCGGACTTGGGCCACGACCGCAGCGGCAATGCCCTGCCCGGCCAGGCCGCACCGATGAACTACGAACAAAAAGTCGGCATGGCTCGCCGCGTGGCTTCGGAAAACCCGCGCCAGGTGGCGCAGATCGTGAAGAACTGGGTGGCAGCCGATGGCGCTTGATCCAAACAAGATGACCGGCGCGCAGTACGCTGCCGTGCTGCTGCTGTCGCTGGGCGAGGAAGACGCCGCGATGGTGCTCAAGCACCTCGACGCACGCGACGTGCAGGTGGTCGGCACCGCCATGGCCGCGCTCAAGAACATCAGCCGCGACCAGGCCAGCCACGTACTGGAACGCTTCTCTGCGGAACTGGAAGAACAAAGCCCACTCGGCGTCGGCACCGACGAATACATCCGCAAGGTGCTGGTCAACGCGCTGGGCGAAAGCAAGGCCGGCAGCCTGATCGACCGGATCCTGCTCGGACACAGCAGCAAGGGCCTGGAATCGTTGAAGTGGATGGAAAGCCGCGCCATCTCCGAACTGGTCGGCCAGGAACATCCGCAGATCATCGCGTTGGTGCTGGCGCACCTCGAACCCGGCCAGGCTGCCGAAGTGGTCGGCTACCTGCCCGAGCGCACCCGCAGCGACGTGCTGATGCGCATCGCCACCCTCGACGGCGTGCAGCCGGAAGCCTTGCACGAGCTCGACGAAATCATGGAACGCCAGTTTTCCGGCAACAGCACCAAGCTGAAATCGGCAACCGTGGGCGGTCTGAAAGTTGCCGCGAGCATCCTCAACAACATGGAAACCAGCCGCGAAACCGAGCTGATCGGCGCGATCCGCGGCCTCGACGCGGCACTCGGCGAACGCATCGAGGAACTGATGTTCACCTTCGAGGATCTCGCCCAGGTCGACGATCGCAGCATGCAGACGCTGCTGCGCGAGGCGCCTTCGCCACGCTTGATGGTGGCGCTGAAAGGCAGCGAAGCGGCACTGCGCGAAAAGTTTTTCGCCAACATGTCGCAGCGCGCCGCCGACATGTTGCGCGACGACCTGGAAGTTTCCGGTCCCGTGCGGCTGTCGGACGTCGACGCCGCGCAGAAGGAAATCCTGGCCATCGCCCGCAAACTGGCGGATGCCGGCAAGATCAACCTCGGCGGCAATGAGGAAATGGTATGAACGGGGCGCTGCGCGTGGTATCGCGCGAGCAGCTTCCCGAGGTGCGTCGCTGGAACATGCCCACGGTCGAGGGCTCGGCCGCGGTCAGCGAGCCCGCGGCACGCCCGACCGTTGCCGAACTGGAAGCCATCGGCGAGCAGGCGCGGCGCGAAGGTCACGAGCAAGGCCTCGCCGAAGGCCGTCACGCCGCGCATGACGAACTGCACGCCCAGTTGCAACACCTGCGCGGCCTCTGCGACGCGCTGGCACGTCCGCTCGCCGACGTCGACAACGCGGTGGAACGACAACTCGCGGAGCTGGCGACGCTGGTGGCGCGCGGAGTGCTGCAAGCCGAATTGCGCCTGCAACCGGAACATCTGCTGAAGGTGGTCCGCAAGGCCATCGGCGCGCTGCCCGCCGCCACCGCCAGCATCGACATCAGCGTGAACCCGCAGGCCGCTACGCTGTTGCGCGAAGGACTGAGCGAAGCGGGCGAACGTGGCTGGCACATCGTCGAAGACCCGCAACTGAAATTCGGCGACTGCCGCATCACCGGTGCCGATTCGCGCATCGACGCCAGCATCGAAACACGCCTGCGCGCCATGATCGACGCCGCGCTGGACGAGGACGTGGCCGCGCCATCGAACGACGGGGCAAATCCATGACGCCGACGGCCGACCCAGCGTCGTCTCTCCGGTCCTTTTCCGGCATCTTCCTGTATGCCCAAAAAGCAATTGTCCGCAAAGAACGCGAAAGACGCAAAGAGAAATTTTCTTTTTTTGCGTCCTTCGTGTCCTTTGCGGACTGCTTTTGCCTTTGTGGCCATATCCTGATCGAAGACATGATGGATTCCGGCCTTTTCCCGGCGCCTTTGCCGCATGTCCTGGCACTGCCTGCAAAGAACGCGAAAGACGCAAAGAGAAACTTTCTTTTTTTGCGTCCTTCGCGTTCTTCGCGGACTGCTTTCGCTTCTGCTTTCGGAAAGCGAGTCTGAACCCGTGAGCGCCGACGTCGAACAACGCATCGCCCAACGCAGCGAAGGCTGGCAAGCCCGTCTCGCCGCGCGCGGCCGGCAAGTCGACAAGACCCGCCCGATCGTGGTCGAAGGCATGTTGCGACGCGTGGTCGGGCTGACCCTGGAAGCGGTCGGCTGCGAGGCGCCGGTGGGTTCCCACTGCATGGTCGACTGCGCCGATGGCAGCAGCATGGAAACCGAAGTGGTGGGATTCGCCGACGGTCGCCTGTACCTGATGCCGATCGGCACCCTGCACGGCGTGCTGCCGAATGCGCGGGTACGTCCGTGCCCGCACGACGCCGGGATTCCGGTCGGTGACACACTGCTTGGCCGCGTAATCGATGCCACTTGCACGCCGCTCGATGGCCGCGGTCCGCTGCGCGCCGGCCAACACACATCGCTGAAGCGCGCGCCGATCAACCCGATGCAACGCCAACCGATTTCGCAACCGCTGGACGTCGGCGTGCGTGCGATCAACGCGCTGCTGACGGTCGGACGCGGCCAGCGCATGGGCCTGTTCGCGGGCTCCGGCGTCGGCAAGTCGACCCTGCTCGGCATGATGACCCGCTTCACCAATGCCGACGTGGTGGTGGTGGGCCTGATTGGCGAACGCGGCCGCGAAGTGAAGGAATTCGTGGATCAGATCCTAGGCGCGGAAGGCCGCCGCCGCGCGGTGATCGTCGCCGAACCGGCCGACGCACCGCCGCTGTCGCGCCTGCGCGGCGCACAGGTCGCCACCGCGATCGCCGAACACTTCCGCGATCGCGGTCTGCGCGTGCTGCTGTTGATGGATTCGCTGACCCGCTACGCGCAGGCGCAACGCGAGATCGCGCTGGCGATCGGCGAGCCGCCCGCGACCAAGGGTTATCCGCCCTCGGTGTTCGCGCTGATGCCGGCACTGGTCGAACGCGCCGGCAACGACGCCGACGGACGCGGTTCGATCACCGCGTTCTATACCGTGCTGACCGAAGGCGACGATCATCGCCACGATCCGATCGCCGACGCCGCGCGCGCAATCCTCGATGGCCACATCGTGCTGTCGCGCGACCTCGCCGAAGCCGGCCACTACCCCGCCATCGACATCGAGGCATCGATCAGCCGCGTGATGCCGGCGGTGATTCCGCCGACACAACTGAAGCTGGCGCAGCGTTTCCGCCAGGTGTATTCGGCCTACAGCCAGCAGCGCGACTTGATCACCATCGGCGCCTACCAGAAGGGCAGCGATCCGCGCGTCGACCAAGCCATCGCGTTGTGGCCGGCTCTGAGCGCGTTCCTGCAGCAGGAGGTCTCCGAAGCCGTCGATTTCGATACCGCCGTGCATGCGTTGGCCGAAGTACTCGCCGACGACGACAGCGCACCAGTCGCCAGGGCGATGCAATGAACGCACCGCGTTCCGAGCGCCTGCAACGGGTCGCCGACATCGCCGGCAAGCATACCGACGAGGCAGCCAATGCCATGGCCGAGCGGATCCGCGGATTGGAAGCCGCCAAGCGCCAGCTCGACGAACTGAAGCAATTCCGCCATGACTACGAACTGCAGCCGAACCCGTCGCAGGGCTCCGGCGTGACGGTCGCCGAATTGCTCAACCGCCAGCAATTCATCGCGCGCATCGATGACGCCATCGCGCAGCAGCGACGGGAAATCGAGCAGCACACGCGCAATGTCGCCAAAGCCCGCGCGGCGTGGCTCGAATCACGCAGCCGCAGCGCGGCGCTGGATACCGTCACCCAACGCTATCGCGACAGGGAACAAGCCGGCGAGGAGCGCGCCGAACAGGCCGCGCTGGACGAACGCATGCAACAACGGAAAAACCCGTGGCCGTCGCCATGAGCGCCGCGCATCGCCAGCGGTACGCGTCTGCCCAAGCACCAGCGCCCGCACTGGCACGCAACCTGCAGCATCCATTACATCCATTGTCCAAACGATACGGCCCGATCACGTCATGAGCAGTCTCGCCATCCCATCGACACCACCGCCTGCCGCCGCCAGTGCCGGCAATGGCAGCGCGCCGGCCGCCGGCGACAGCCATTTCGACGACGCCTTGCAACAAGCCAAGGCCAAGCCGCAAACGCATACGGACAAAGGTTCCGGCGACGATACCCCGCCGGCGCCCAAGCACGCGGGGCAGAAATCCAAAGACGATTCGGACCACGGCTCCAAAGACGACAACAAGGGCAACAACGACGCCAAGCCCCCACCGGCGCCAATCGCAGCGCTGCCGATGGCACCGGCAACCACGCGGCAAACACCTGCCGACGACGGCAAGTCGCCGCCGGGTGCAACCGCACCGGCTCCCGTCATCGCCAGCGCCGCCGCCGCGGCAAAATCCCCACCCGCGCCGGCGGCGCCAGCGCTGCTCGCGACCAAGACACTCGCCAGCCCTGCACCGCCGGCAAGCAGCGCGACACCCACCGATGCATCCGCGGACACGGCGCAGGGCCAGAACGTCCAGACGACTACGCAAATTCCGGAACTCGCAAATGCCGCGCACTCCATCGTCGATTCCGCAAAAGACACGGCCTCGCGCCAACCCGATCCCGGCAATTTCACCGCGCAGCTGAGCCAACTCCTCGGCGGGCACGCTGCTGCTGCCACCAACCCGGCGCCCGCACCGGCGCCAGCGCCGGCACAGCTCACGATGCAGGCAACGCCGACCCAGCCGCAATTCGCGCAAGAAGCCGCGCAACACGTGGCGTGGATGGCCGGACAGGGAATCCAGAAAGCCCAGATCCAACTCAACCCGCGCACGCTTGGCCCGATCCACGTCGACATCACCACCCATCACGATCACGTCGACGTCAACTTCGCCGTGCAACATCCGCAAACCGTGCACGCCTTGCAGCAGACCCTGCCGCAATTGCACGACATGCTCGCGCAGCAGGGCCTGAACCTCGGCCAGGCTTCGGTCGGCCAGCAATCATCCGGCCAGCAACACGCGGCGTTCGCGCAACATGCGGGTGGTGGCCATGCGGGCGGCAGTGGCAACGTCGAAACCGATCCCGCGCCAGTCTGGCGCCCGATGCGCATCGCCGCCCCCGGCGGCGTCGACGATTTCGCATAAGTCCGCGCCGCCTCTGCGCGCGGATTTTGCGTCGCCTGCACCGAAGCCGAGTAGGCCGGATCAAGCCGCCTTGGCGGCGGATCCGGCGTTCGCGCATTCGCGCTCGCGCCTTGATACGCCCTACCGTCGCTCACACCTGCCTCGGTGTCTCTGTAGGCGCGTAAGGCGGATCAAGCCGCGCAGCGGCGTATCCCGCCGATGATTCGCCGTGGAATCCGACCGGTGGAAACCGCTGCGCGGGTTCCACCCTACGGCCCTTGACGCGTAGCACGCGTAGAGGCGATCAAGGCGCACCGCGCCGGATCCGCCGCTCACGCGGCTTGATCCGGCCTACCTTCGCGATGACCAAGGTCGCGCCAAGCGTTCGGCACCCTCCAAACGCCGGCGCAGATGACGCGTCAAGAATCCGCCGCGGCTGCATCGTTGCCAAAAAAAATGTCTGCAGAACATGTGTTTGCGCGGCATTTTCGGATGGCATGGCGTTTGCATTGTTGAACTCGACTCCCTGATTTTTCCTGTGAGACGAGCATGCCCGCCGACGCAACGCCAGACGAAGCAACCACCGCCGCCCCGGTCAAGAAGAGCAAAAAGGGCCTGATCCTGATCGTTGCCATCATCGTGGTCGTGGTGGTGGCCGGCGCGGGTGGTTTCCTGTTCATGCACCACAGCGGGCCGGCCAAGCCGGAGCTGAGCGAGAAGGCCGACTACTACACGCTCGATCCGTCGATCGTCGTCAATTTCAAGGACGACCGCGCGATCCGCTTCCTGCAGGTTGGCGTCAGCCTGATGTCGCACGACCCGAAGGCGATCGATGCCGCCAAGGCCGCCGAACCGGCGATCCGCAATTCGCTGCTGCTGCTGTTCAGCAGCCAGGACTACGCCACGTTGTCGACCGCCAAGGGCAAGCAGCAGCTGCAGGGCGAAGCGCTCACGAAGGTGCAGGCGATCGTCAAGAAGTCGCTGGGACGACCCGGTATCGAAGCGGTGTACTTCACCGCCTTTGTCATGCAATGACGGATTGGCCAAGACCATGAGCGACATCCTCAGCCAGGAAGAAATCGACGCACTGCTCGACGGCGTCGACAGCGGCAACGTCGAGACCGCCACCGACACCCCGCCGCCGGGTACCGCGCAGTCCTACGACTTCGCGCAGCAGGACCGCATCGTGCGCGGGCGCCTACCGACGCTGGAAATGATCAACGATCGTTTCGCGCGTTATTTCCGCACCGGCCTGTTCAACGTGCTGCGCAAGACCTGCGAAGTCTCGGTGGAAGGCGTGAGCATGCTGAAGTTTTCCGAATACGTGCATTCGCTGGCGGTGCCGAGCAATCTCAACCTGACCCGCGTGCACCCGCTGCGCGGCACCGCGCTGACGGTGTTCGAACCGAAACTGGTGTTCAGCGTCATCGACAATTTCTTCGGCGGCGACGGGCGCTTTCACGCGCGCATCGAGGGCCGCGACTTCACACCGACCGAGAATCGAGTGATCCAGATCGTGCTGGCCGAGGCCTACTCTGCGCTGGTCGAAGCCTGGTCACCGGTGCTGAAACTCGATTTCAAATTCGTCAACTCCGAGATCAACCCGCAGTTCGCCAACATCGTCAGTCCCACCGAAACGGTGGTGGTATCGCGCTTCCACGTCGACCTCGACGGCGGCGGCGGCGACGTGCACCTGACCATGCCCTATGCGATGGTCGAGCCGATCCGCGAATTGCTCGATGCCGGCGTGCAGAGCGACCGCGTCGAACACGACGAACGCTGGATGCACAGCCTGCACGAGGAGATCCTCGACGCCGAAGTCGAGCTGACCGCACAGCTAGGCGAGGCCAGCCTCTCCATCCGCGACTTCATGGCGCTGCGTCCCGGTGACGTCATCACCCTTCCCCACCCCGACCGCGTCCGCGTCTACGCCGAGGACGTGCCGCTGTTCCGCGGCCGTTTCGGCGCGCACGGCGGCAACAAGGCGGTCGGTTTCGAACACCTGTTGCGCCGGCCCGAACCACTGGCCGACGTTGCGGACAACCGCCCACACAAACGACAAGAGGCAGAACAGGCATGAACGCCAGCGCAACCAACGGCCACACCGCCGCAGCCGAAAAATTGCAGCTCGACACGCTGCAGGACGACGCCGACGGCAACGCCGAAGTAAACATGGATGTGATCCTGGACGTACCGGTGACCATGGCCATGGAAGTCGGCCGTACCCGCATTTCGATCCGCAACCTGCTGCAGCTCAACCAGGGCTCGGTGGTGGAACTCGATCGCGCCGCCGGCGAACCGCTCGACGTGTTCGTCAACGGCACCCTCGTCGCACATGGCGAGGTCGTGGTGATCAACGAGAAATTCGGCATCCGGCTGACCGACGTGATCAGCCCCGCCGAACGCGTGCGCAAACTGAAATGAGCATGGGGTTGCAAGCCGCCGTGACGCAGGCCGCGGCCAGCGCCACGCCTGCCGCGACCACCACAGGCAGCGTCGGCGAGCTGGTTCGCGTAGTGCTGAGCCTGATCGCGGTGGTGGCGATGATCCTCGCGGTGGGCTGGTTCACCCGCCGCATGCAGACCCGCGTGCGCCCCGGCGGACAACGCATGCGTTGCCTCGAAACGTTACCGGTGGGCGTCAAGGAACGCGTGTTGTTGCTGGAAGTCGGCGACCGCCAACTGCTGGTCGGCGCCTCGCCATCCGGCCTGCGCACATTGCTGGTGCTGGACGAAGCGCTGCCAGAACCGAAAACCTCGGCGCCCGTGTCGAGCATGCCGGGCAACTTCCGCGACATCCTCGCGCAATGGAGAAAGCCGCGATGAAGCGCGGCTGGATCATCGCGCTGGTGCTGCTGGCGTTGCTCCTGCCGATGATCGCGCAGGCCGCGGCGCCGGCCGTGGCCGCACTGCCCGCTCCAGCCTCGGTCCCGGCTCACGGTTTGCCGGCGCTGACCGTGCACACCGGCAGCAACGGCAACCAGACCTGGAGCCTGTCGCTGCAGTTGCTGGCGCTGATGACCGCGCTGACGCTGTTGCCGGCAATCCTTTTGATGATGACGTCGTTCACGCGCATCATCGTGGTGCTGGGTTTCCTGCGCCAGGCCTTGGGCACGCAGTCGTCGCCGCCCAACCAGGTGTTGATGGGGCTGGCGCTGTTCCTGACCCTGTTCGTGATGTCGCCGGTGCTGAACCGCGCTTACAGCCAAGGCCTCAAGCCGTACATGGATGGCACGCTCAGTGCCGAACAGGCGCTGCCGAAAGTCGCCGCGCCGTTCAAGAAATTCATGCTGGACCAGACCCGCGACGCCGACCTGCAGCTCTTCAGCAAACTGGCGGGTGAAAAGCCTTACGCCTCGCGCGCCGACGTGCCGTTCCGCGTGGCCGTGCCGGCGTTCGTCACCAGCGAACTGAAGACCGCCTTCGAGATGGGCTTCATGTTGTTCGTGCCGTTCCTGATCATCGATCTGGTGGTGGCCAGCGTGTTGATGTCGATGGGCATGATGATGGTGTCGCCGATGCTCATCTCGCTGCCGTTCAAGATCATGTTGTTCGTGCTGGTGGACGGCTGGACGTTGCTGCTGGGAACGCTGGCGGGGAGTTTTGTGACATGAGCGCCAAAAAGCAATTTGTCCGCAAAGAACGCAAAAGACGCAAAGAGAAAATTTCTTTATTTGCGTTCTTTGCGTTCTTTGCGGACTGTTTTTGCTTTTGCAGCTTCAAAGGGGCGCGCCCATGACCCCCGAATCTGTCATCCACTTCGGCCAACACGCGCTGTACGTGGCGATGCTGGTGGGTGCGCCGCTGCTGTTGACCGCGTTGGTGGTGGGGCTGGTGATCGGCATGTTCCAGGCTGCCACCCAGATCAATGAGATGACGCTGTCGTTCATTCCCAAGTTGCTGGCGATGGCGTTGGTGCTGGTGATCGCAGGACCGTGGATGTTGCACACGTTGGTGGAATTCACGCGCGACCTGATCACCAACCTGCCGGGGTTGGTGCAATGAATTTCGAGATGGCCCAGTTGCAGTCGCTGATTGCCGCGCTGCTGTGGCCACTGGCGCGCGTCAGCGGTTTGATGCTGACCGCGCCGATCCTCGGCGCGCGCACGATTCCGGTGCGCATGCGGGTCGGGCTGGCGCTGATCCTCGCGTTGATCCTGATGCCGTTGGCGCCGTCGCCGGGCCATGTCGATCCGCTCAGCATCGCCTCGCTGGTCACGGTGATGCAGCAAATGGTGGTCGGTGCCGCGATGGGTTTTGCGCTGAAGCTGGCGTTCGAGGCGCTGTCGTTCGGCGGCGAGCTGGTAGCTTCATCGATGGGGCTGTCGTTCGCGCAAACGGTCGACCCGCAGGCGGGCCAGAGCTCGCCGACCCTCGGACAGTTCTACCTGTTGCTGGCGACCTTGATCTTCCTGGCCATGAACGGCCACCTGGAATTGATCTCGCTGCTGGCGACCGGCATGCAGCACGCATCGTGGCAGTCGACGATGCCGGGCGGCACGTTATGGGCGCTGTTGGCATTTGCCTCGCACCTGTTCACGGGCGCGGTGCTGGTCGCGTTGCCGGCGTTGGCATCGCTGCTGGTCGTCAACCTCGGTTTCGGCGCAATCAGCCGGGCCGCGCCGGCGATGAACCTGTTCTCGATCGGTTTCCCGATCTCCATTTGCCTCGGCTTCATCGCAGTGTGGCTGGGCCTGCGCGCGCTGCCGAGCGCATTCGATTCGTTGCAGCACGACGCGTTCGAACTTGTCCGCGCGATCTCGGGGGGCTAGGCGATGGCCGACCAGGACAACGACCAGGAACGCACCGAACAGGCTACCGAAAAACACCTGCGCGACGCCCGCAAGAAGGGGGACATTCCGCGCTCGCGCGATTTGTCCGCCGCGTTGATCGTATTGACCACCGTCGGCACGCTGCTGGCACTGCGTCCGTGGATGGGCACCCAACTGCGCAACCTCATGCACATCGGACTCGATTATGGTCGCGCGCAGGCTATGGACAGTTCGGGCATGAGCGCGGCGATGACGGCAGCCGGACTGGATGCGCTGAAACTGCTGGCGCCATTGTTCGGCGTGGCACTGTTGGCGACGTTGTTGTCGCCGATACTGGCCGGCGGCTTCGCCTTCAGCGGTGAAGCGCTGATGCCCAAGTTCGAGCGCCTCGACCCGATCGAGGGCGCCAAGAAAATCGTGTCGCTGCGCGGCCTGGTCGAACTCGGCAAGTCGATGCTGAAAGTAGCGCTGATCGGCGGCGTGCTGACGATGGTGTTGTGGCATTCGCGCATCGAGCTGCTGGCCACCGGACGCGGCAGTGTGCACAACGGCATCAGCACCGCGCTCGACGTGATCGGTCGCGCCGCATTGCTGTTCGCCGGCTCGCTGGCGGTGGTGGGTGTGGTCGACATGCTGTGGCAGCGCTTCGATTACGCCCGGCGCCAACGCATGACCCGCCAGGAACAACGCGACGAACACAAGGAAACCGAAGGCAGTCCCGAGACCAAAAGCCGCGTCCGCAACGTGCAACAGCAAATGGCGCAGCGGCGCATGATGGAAGCCGTGCCCAAGGCCGACGTGGTGGTGATGAACCCCACCCATTTCGCGGTGGCGCTCAAATACGACGGCGACAACATGCGCGCGCCGCGGGTGATCGCCAAGGGCCTCGATCTAGTCGCGCAACGCATCCGCGGCGTCGCCAACAAGCACGACGTGCCGCTGGTGACGGTGCCGCCGCTGGCGCGCGCGTTGTACCACACCACCCGCGTCGGCCAGGAAATTCCGGCCGCGCTGTATGTCGCGGTCGCGCAAATCCTCGCCTACGTCTATCGCGTGCGCGATGCCGCGGCACAGGTCGGTGACGTGCCGCCACCACCCACTCCGGATATCGACCCGCAGTTGCTCGGGCCGTATCAGATGCCGCGCACGGAAGACTGACCGATGCTGATCCCAGGCCACACCATTTCAGTTGTTGCCGTCATTCCGGCGAAAATCGGAGTTCGGCGCCTTTGCTGGGTGTTCCAAAAACAATTTGTCCGCAAAGAACGCAAAAGACGCGAAGAAAAAATCTCCTTATTTGCGTTCTTTGCGTTCTTTGCGGACTGTTTTTGCTTTTGCAGCGACGCCCTGACCAACCGTCTCGTGGATTCCCGCCTGCGCGGGAATGACGAGCGTTGGGGTGCCGCGGCAGCGGGAGCACTGGAGATATAGCCATGGCCGCCTCCGCACTCATGCAGACTTTTGGCCGCATCGGCCGCCGCGGGATCGGCGCGCCGATCGTGATGCTGGTGTTGCTGGCGATGGTGATGGTGCCATTGCCGCCGTTCATGCTGGACATGCTTTTCAGCTTCAACATCGCGTTGTCGCTGATGATCGTGCTGGCCGTCGTGTACGTAATGCGGCCGCTGGAATTCGCGTCCTTCCCAACCGTGATCCTGGGCGCCACGTTGCTGCGGCTTGCGCTCAACATCGCCTCCACCCGCGTGGTGCTGCTGCACGGCCACGCCGGCCCCGGCGCCGCCGGCAAGGTGATCGAAGCGTTCGGCGAGTTCGTGATCGGCGGCAACTTCACGGTCGGGCTGGTGGTGTTCACCATCCTCACCATCATCAACTTCGTGGTGGTCACCAAGGGCGCCACCCGCGTGTCGGAAGTGACCGCGCGCTTCACGTTGGATTCGATGCCCGGCAAGCAGATGGCGATCGACGCCGACTTGAACGCCGGTCTGTTGACGCAGGAACAGGCGCGCGAACGACGCCAGGAAGTGCGCGAGGAATCGGACTTCTACGGCTCGATGGACGGTGCCTCGAAGTTCGTGCGCGGCGACGCGGTTGCCGGCATCCTGATCCTGATCGTCAACATCGTCGGCGGCTTCACCGTCGGCGTGCTGCAGCACGGGCTGTCGGTCAGCCAAGCTGCGCAAACCTACACCTTGCTCACCATCGGCGATGGCCTCGTGGCGCAGATCCCGGCGCTGCTGCTGTCGATCGCCACCGCGGTGATCGTGACCCGCGTGTCCGGTTCGCAAGACATGGGCAAGCAGGTCATCAAGCAGGTGTTCGGGCAGCCGCGCGCGCTGGCCGTCACCGCGGTGGTGTTGGGCGTGATGGGCATCATTCCGGGCATGCCGAACGTCGCGTTCCTGCTGCTGGCCGGGCTTTGCGGCGGCGCCGCGTGGTTGCTGGACCGCCGCCGCCGCGATGCCGAAAAAGCCGCACAGGCCAAGACCACCACCACGCCCGACGCCGAACCCGCCGCCGAACGCGTGGAACTGTCGTGGGACGACGTAACCCAGGTCGACACCATCGGCCTCGAAGTCGGCTATCGCCTGATCCCGCTGGTCGACCGCAACCAGGGCGGCGAACTGCTGGGCCGCATCAAGTCGGTGCGCCGCAAGCTGTCGCAGGATCTCGGCTTCCTGGTACCGCCGGTACACATCCGCGACAACCTCGACCTCGGGCCCAGTACCTATCGCATCAGCTTGCTGGGCGTGCCGGTCGGCGAGGCCGAAATCCATCACGAGCGCCTGCTCGCGATCAATCCTGGCCGCGTGCACGGCCGGCTCGATGGCATCGCCACGCGCGATCCCGCGTTCGGGCTGGAAGCGGTCTGGATCGAACCGGGACTGCGCGAACACGCGCAAACGCTCGACTACACGGTGGTCGACGCGGCCACCGTGATCGCCACGCACCTGTCGCAGATCCTGCAAACCCACGCGCACGAATTGCTAGGCCACCAAGAGGTCCAGCAACTGCTGGATCGACTGTCCGCCGAAGCACCCAAGCTGGTCGAAGACCTGGTGCCCAAGCGCCTGCCGCTCGGGGTGGTGGTCAAGGTGCTGCAGAACCTGCTGGCCGAACACGTGCCGATCCGCAACATGCGCGGCATCGTCGAATCGCTGGCGGAGCACGCTTCGCAGAGTCAGGAATCCGGCGCGCTCACGGCCATGGTACGGGTCGCGCTCGGCCGCCAAATCGTGCAGGAAATCAGTGGCTTGGGAAGCGAGGTCCCGGTGATCACGCTGGCGCCGGAGTTGGAACAGATATTGCTTCAGTCACTCCAGGACAGTGGCCCGGCCGGCGCCGCAGTGGAACCCGGACTGGCCGAGCGACTGCAGCAGAACGTCGCCGACGCGGCACAGCGCCAGGAGATGGCCGGCGAGCCGGCGGTTCTGCTGGTGGCACCGCAATTGCGGTCGTGGCTGGCGCGCTTCACCCGCCAGGTTGCGCCGGGGTTGCACGTGCTGGCCTACAACGAAGTGCCGGACAACCGTCGCGTGCGATTGGTCTCGGCACTGGGGCGGTAGGAACGGGAATCGGAAGATGAGAAACGGGTGGCAGCAAGCGCATAAATGGAATACCCCCTTCGGAACGAAGGGGGTCGCCGCGCAGCGGCGGGGGGATGCCGGGAGGCGAAATCGTGACAGCCAGTGCCAAGGCCAAGCGCCAAAAGCCATCCCCCTCGATCCCCCTTCGTTTCGAAGGGGGAAGACAAGCCTGCATTCGTTCACCCCCTTCGGAACGAAGGGGGTCGCGCCGCAGGCGCGGGGGGATGGACGGCGCACAGCAACAAAAGCCATCCCCCTCGATCCCCCTTCGTTCCGAAGGGGGAAGAAAAGCAGTAGGCCGGCTCAAGCCCGAAGGGTGGAGCCGGCAACCCATCGGCGCGCCCAAGCCGGGGCCGTCGTTTCGCTCATTGCCCCGGCCTTTCTGCACTGCGCAGGACGCAACAAAACACTCGCCGCCCGTCGGGCGAAGGATCATCTCTCATGAAGATCAAACGATTCGTGGCATCGGGCATGCGCCAGGCCATGCAGCAGGTGCGCGACGATCAAGGACCGGATGCGGTGATCCTTTCCACGCGCCGGCTCGATGAAGGCATCGAAATCATCGCCGCGGTCGATTACGACGAAGCGCTGATACGCGAAGCCGGGCTGCAAGCGATGCCAAACGTCGCCGCGACGGTCGCCAAGCCCACCACAACGCCGGCCGACGCGCCGGCCGGCACACCCGCGGCCATCACGTCGAATTCAACCAAGCCAACGACGCCAACGCCAACGACTTCCACGACGTCAGAACCCGCGGCCAGAACACCACGCCCGCAAGCCACGCCGGCCATCCAGGACATCCTTGCGCAGCTTGCACGCCCCGCTTCCGCCGAACCGTCGCCCGACATCAGCGACATGCGCCAGGAACTCGGCACCCTGCGCGAGATGCTGGAAACCCAAATGGCCAGCCTCGCCTGGAACGACATGGACCGGCGCCATCCGATCCACGCCAACGTGCTGCGCCAACTCACGCGCATGGATCTCGACGCCGACATCGCGCGCGCGGTGGCCGACGACCTGCCGCAAGACATCACCACCGAGCAGGCGCGTTACCTGCCGCTGGGGCTGATCTCGCGTCGCGTGCTCGCCAGCGGTCGCCAATTGTCCGGACTGGAAGGCGTGATGGCGGTGGTCGGACCGACCGGGGTCGGCAAGACCACCACCGTGGCCAAACTCGCGGCGCACGCGGTACTGCACCACGGCACCGGCAAGGTGGCGCTGGTCAGCACCGACCACTACCGCATCGGCGCCGGTGCGCAACTCGGTCACTACGCACGCCTGCTCGGGGTGCCGGTGTATGACGCGCGCGACGCCGCCGAATTGCGTGCATTGCTGGCGCGCCTCGGCGACCGTCGCCTGGTGCTGGTCGACAGCGCCGGCATGGGCGCCAACGATCCGCACCTGGTCAATCAGATGGATATCCTGCACGCCGCGCAACCACGCATGAGCGCGACGCTGGTGCTGGCGGCAAACGCCCAGGCCCAGGCCATGGACGAAGCCGTGCGCGCCTATCTGCCGCTGCAACCGACGGGCTGCATCCTCACCAAACTCGACGAGGCGCCGCGCCTCGGCGGCGCGCTGTCGGTGTTGATCCGCCACGGCCTGCGTCTGGACTTCACCACCGACGGGCAGCGTGTGCCCGAAGACATCGCCGCCGCCGACGTGACCCGATTGGTCTGCCGCGCGGCCTGCCGCAGTCCACTGCAAAAGGGTGGCGAGGACGTCGACATGGCCGAACGTTTCGGCCGCACCGCCGTCGCCGTCGCCACCGCGTGACCGTCGGGAGCTATCCATCATGAATCAGGCACAAGGTCTCGATCGCATCATGCAGCAACTGAAAGACAACATTCATGTCCCCGCGCCGCGGCGCCGTTCGCCACGGGTGATCGCCGTCACCGGCGGCAAGGGCGGGGTCGGCAAATCCTGCGTGGCCGTCAATCTGGGCCTGGCGCTTGCCATGGCCGGACACGACACCCTGCTGCTGGATGCCGATCTCGGGCTCGCCAACGTCGACGTGCTGCTGGGGCTGTCGCCCAAATGCAACATCGCCCACCTGCTGGCCGGCGACTGCGGCATCGAGGACCTGGTGCTCACCGCCGCGCACGGGTTGAAGGTGGTACCGGCCACCTCCGGCAAGCGCCACATGGTGGAAATGTCGCAGTCGGAATACGCGGCCGTGATCCGCGCTTTCGATGAGTACCCGCAAGCGCCGGAATTCCTGATCGTGGACACCGCCGCCGGCATTTCCAACAGCGTGTCGATGATGGCCGCCGCCGCCGACGACGTGCTGGTGGTGGCCTGCGACGAACCGGCCTCGCTGACCGACGCCTACGCGCTGATCAAGGTACTGGCACACGAATGCGGTGTGCGCCAGTTCAAGGTCGTGGCCAACATGGTCAGCAACGCCGCCCACGGCCGCCAGTTGTTCGAAAAACTCGAGCGCGTCACCACCCGCTTCCTCGACGTCAACCTCGAATTCTGCGGCGTGGTGCCGCACGACGAGAACCTGCGCCGCGCGGTGCGCCGCCAGATGGGTGTGGTCGAGGCCTGGCCGGGCAGTCCGTCCGCGCTGGCATTCAAGAAACTGGCGATGGCTGCCGATAAATGGGAAGAGTCGCCCGAAGCGCACGGCCGGATCGGGTTCTTCGCGGAACGCCGGATGCTCCGCGGGGAGCAAGTCGCATGAACGCGAGCGCCGAATACCTGCAGGTGCAGCGCCTGTCGGACGACGAGTTGATCCGCACGCACACGCCGCTGGTGCGGCGCATCGCCTATCACCTGATGGCGCGATTGCCTCCCAGCGTCGATGTCCAGGATCTCATCCAGTCGGGAATGATCGGATTGCTGGAGGCTGCTAAAAATTACACGCCGACCCGCGCGGCAAGTTTCGAAACTTTCGCCGGCATCCGCATCCGCGGCGCGATGCTGGACGAGCTTCGCAAGAGCGACTGGACCCCGCGTTCGGTGCACCGCAAGGTCCGCGAGTTGACCGAAGCGACACGCCAGGTGGAGTACGAAACCGGCGGCGACGCCGACAGTGCCGAAGTAATGCGGCGCCTCGGCATCGACAGCAACGAATACAACCAGATCCTGGCCGATGCCGCGACCGCGCGGGTATTGAGCCTCTCCGGCGCGGACAACGGGGAAGCTGCGGCCATGGACGTGGCCGATACCGCCAGCCGCAACCCGGCCGAAGATCTGGAGGATTCGGGATTGCGCGAGGCGCTGGCCGGGGCCATCGAGCATTTGCCGGAGCGGGAAAAAATGGTGATGTCGCTGTACTACGACGAGGAGTTGAACCTCAAGGAAATCGGCGCGGTACTTGGCGTCAGCGAGTCGCGCGTCTGCCAGATCCACGGACAGGCCGTAGTGAGATTGCGCGCACGCCTGGACGGCTGGCGCGTCAACGAATGAAGACTGGTCAGCGAATCAAGACTGGGGATAGCTAGTGGACAAGAACATGAAAATCCTGGTGGTGGACGATTTTTCCACCATGCGTCGCATCATCCGCAACCTGCTGGGCGAGTTGGGCTTCACCGGCGCCAACATCTCCGAGGCCGACGACGGCAACAGCGCGCTGGCGGTACTGCGTGCACAACCCATCGACTTCGTGGTCACCGATTGGAACATGCCGGGCATGACCGGCATCGACCTGCTGCGGTCGATCCGCGCGGACGACGCGCTGAAATCGCTGCCGGTGCTGATGGTCACCGCCGAGAACAGCCGTGAGCAGATCATCGCGGCCGCGCAAGCCGGCGTGAATGGCTACATCGTCAAGCCGTTCACCGCCGTCACCCTCAAGGAAAAGATCGACCGCATCTTCGAGCGGTTGGTCGCAGCCGGCTGACTTTCGACATGACCACACATTCCACAGACATCGATTTCAACGCCCTGCCTCCCGAGCTGCGCACGCTGCTCGAAACGCGCGACAGCGAAGCCTTCGAGGCATCGCTGGATGCACTGTTCGCGCGCCGCCAGCAGAACCTGTTCCGCTCGCTCGGGCATCTGACGCGCGACCTGCACGAGTCGGTGGCGCGGCTGACCCGCGACGCCGAACCCTCGTCGTCCGCACCGGATGCGCGCGAGCGCCTGCGCGAAGCGCAGGAGATGAGCGCCAACGCCGCGCACGAAAACCTGGCCATGGCCGAACGCCTGCGTCCGCGTGCAGCGCGGGTACGCGACGAGGCCCGCGCGGTGACGATCAGCGGCGTCGCCAATCCGGCCGCGGCACTCGAGCTCGCACATCACGCCGAAGACTTCGCCCAGATCTGCCTGAACGACCTTACCCGGCTGGTCGAAACGCAGTCGTGGCAGGATTTGTCCGGCCAGCGGCTGCAGCAAGTCACCCACTTCATCGACACGGTCGAGACGGCACTGCTGGAACTGGTGCGCCTGACCGGAACCATCAGCGGCACGCAGGCGGCAAACACGATACCCAGCCAGTCGCTGTCGACCCAGGACGAAGTCGACCGCCTGCTTTCAGACTTCGGGTTTTAGGGCCTGATGCCGGCATGTCCACGGCGATCGACAACGAGGTAATGGATGCCTTCCTGGTCGAGGCCGGGGAGTTGCTGGATGCACTCGGCGACCAGTTGGTCGCACTGGAAGCGCAGCCGCGCGACAGCGAACTGCTGAACTCGGTATTCCGCACTTTCCACACCGTCAAGGGTGGTGCCGGATTCCTGGCGGTGCGGCCGATGGTCGAGTTGTGCCACCACGCCGAAGAACTCCTGAACGACGCACGCAACCAGCGCGTGCTGCTGCAACCGGCCCACTTCGATTGCCTGTTGCAGGTATTGGACATCCTGCTGGAAATGATGCAGGCGCTGCGCGACGGCGGCGAGGTGCCGACGGCACCGGCCGCATTGTTGCAGGCGCTGCAGGCGGCACCCGCGACACCGGCGAACGTATCCGCACACGCCACTGCAACCACGGCCCCGGCACCGCCACCCGGCAAACCATCGATCGCGGCGAGTGCTGCCACCGACGAAGTCGAGGCCGCATTCCTGTCCATGCTGGGCGACCCCGGCAGCGGTGCAGTACCCGCTGACGCCCCCGCAACGAACGCCGACGGTGACGCGATCGGCGACGACGAATTCGAACGCCTGCTGGATGAATTGCACGGTGACGGCCAGTCACCCGGCGCCGCTGCCCCGAAGCCCGACGACAAGATCGACGACAGCGAATTCGAGGCATTGCTGGACAGCATCTACGGCAAGGGTGGCGTGCCCGGCATGGGCGACGGAAGTTCCGCTGCCGAAGCGAGCGAAGGCAGTTTCTCGTCCAGTGAGAACACCCCCCATGACGTCATCCCGGCGCAAGCCGGGATCCATGTTGCTTCTGAAGCCAAAACCACAATGGATTCCGGCTTGCGCCGGAATGACGAGCAAAAAACATCAGCCGCTGTTGCACCCGTACATGAAGAAGCACAAGCAGCCCCCGCCGAATCGACGAAACACCGCGCCGAAACTACCGTCCGCGTGGATACCCAGCGCATCGATACGCTGGTCAACGCCACCGGCGAACTGGTGCTGGTGCGCAATCGCCTCGCCAATCTGACCGCGCGCGGCACCGACAGCGAAATGGAACGCGCCGTCAACAATCTCAACCGCGTGGCTGCCGACCTGCAGATGGCAGCGTTGCGCATGCGCATGCAACCGATCGGACGTTTGTTCCAGCGCTTTCCGCGGATCGTCCGCGACCTCGCCCGCAAGCTCGGCAAGCAGGTCACGCTGGAGCAACGCGGCGAAGACACCAACCTCGATCGCACGCTGGTCGAATCACTGGCCGACCCGTTGATCCACTTGCTGCGCAACGCCGTCGATCACGGGCTGGAAGACCCCGACGCGCGCACGCAAGCCGGCAAGCCGGCTGAGGGCACGGTCACGTTGAGCGCCGGTCAGGAAGGCGAACGCATCCTCATCAGCATCAGCGACGACGGTCGCGGCATGGACCCGGACGTGCTGCGCCGCAAGGCCATCGAGAAAGGCATCATCAATGCCGAACAGGCGCGCCTGCTGGAACCGGCCGAGTGCCTCGCGCTGATCTTTCGGCCGGGCTTCAGCACCCGCAGCGAAATTTCCGACATTTCCGGCCGCGGCGTCGGCATGGACGTGGTCAAGACCAACGTCGCCGCACTCGGCGGCACCATCGACATCGATTCGACGCCCGGCATCGGCACCACCATCCGCATCGGCATTCCGCTGACGCTGGCGATCATGCGGGTACTGATGGTGCGGGTCGGCGAACGCCAATTGGCATTGCCATTGGCCAACGTGATCGAAGTGTTCGAACTCGACCGCGCGCAAATGCGCTCGCTGGACGGCCGCGTGGTCGCCGCGCACCGCGGTCGGCCACTGCCGCTCAGCGACTTGGCCGCGTGGGCGGGAGTCGAGACCGACGCGGATGCACGCGTGCACGTGGTGGTGGTGCACGTCGGCCACCAGCAATTCGGGTTGCTGGCAACCGAAGTATTCGGCCGCGAAGAAATCATGATCAAGCCACTCGGCTCGCATCTCCAACACCTGTCGGGGATCGCCGGCGCCACCATCACCGGCGATGGCCGCATCGCGCTGGTGCTCGACTTGGTGGCGTTGGCCGATTCGCCGCTACCGCCACCGTTACGAATGAGGGCCTGATCGTGGATCTGCTGAGTCTCATCGGTGTCGTGCTTGCGCTGTTGATGCTGGCCGCCGGCACCATGCTGCACGGCAGCAGCATTTTGTCGCTGTGGAACCTCGCGGCCTTCATCATCGTGTTCGGGGGCACCGCCGCCGCGGTGATGCTGCATACGCCCATGCCGACCGTGCGGCGCGCGCTGTCGATCGTGCGCTGGGTATTCAGGCCGCCGCACGTGCACGCGCCCGACCTCATCAGCCGCATCGTCGGCTGGAGCGAAATCTCGCGTCGCCAGGGTCTGCTCGGGTTGGAGCCCAGCATAGAGTCCGAGTCCGACCCGTTGATGAAAAAGGGTTTGCAACTGCTGGTCGACGGTACCGAACCGGAGGTCATCCGCAGCGTGCTGGAAGTGGAAATCAGCACCCGCGAACACACCGACATGGACGCGGCCAAGATGTTCGAAAATGCCGGCGTCTATTCGCCCACCATGGGAATTCTGGGTGCGGTCATGGGACTGATCGCCGTGATGCAGAACCTGGCTGATCCCAGCAAGTTGGGCGAAGGCATCGCCGCCGCATTCGTGGCCACCATTTACGGCATCGCCACGGCGTACCTGTTCATGACGCCGATGTCGAACAAGATCAAAAGCATCACCCGCAGCCGCAGCCAGCTTGGCGAGCTGCTGGTCGAGGGGCTGGTCTCGATCGCGCAGGGCGACAACCCGCGCCACATCGAAAACAAGCTGCAGGGCTTCCTGCCATGAGGAAGCGGCACGAGGAAGAACACGCCAACCACGAGGCGTGGGCGGTGCCCTACGCCGACCTGCTGACGTTGCTGCTGGCGTTCTTCGTGGTGATGTATTCGCTGTCGCAGATCAACATTTCCAAATATCGGGTGCTGGCCGAAGCCTTGAACCAAGCCTTCAATGGCACCGGCAAGGTGATCGAACCGGTGTCGCCGGCATCACCGGCGCGCCAGGTACCGCTGCCCGACAAGGCGCGCGCGGCCAACGCCACCCCGATCGCGATCATTCCCGTACCAGTACCGCCGCGGCGGCTGCCGCTGCCCGGCCATGAAGGTGCCGCCAGCGAACCCAGCCCCGGCAGCAGCACGCAGATGGCCAATCCGATTCCTGGCGTCGGCAACAAACCTGGATCCGCCAGCGGTGGCTCCGGCGCTGGATCTGATGGCGGCACGCAAGCGGGGGCCGACAACGGCGCCGAAATGGCAAGCCTCAGCGCCATCTCGAAGGAAGTCGCCAAGGCCTTGCAGCCGTGGGTCGACAGCGGGCAAGTCGTGATCCGCCAGACCAAACTGTGGCTGGAGATCGAAATCCGCACCGACGTCTTGTTCCCCAGCGCGGTGGCGAAACTTGCCGACCCCGCGCGCAAGGTGCTGGACGGCGTCGCCAGCGTGCTGGCGCGCTTCCCCAATCCGATCCGGATCGAGGGCTATACCGACAACCGCCCGATCGACACCTTCAAATTCCCTTCGAACTGGGAACTTTCGGCGGCGCGTGCCGGCAGCGTGGCGCGCCTGTTCAGCGGCCACGGCGTCGACCCCGAACGCATCGGCATCTTCGGTTGGGGCCAATACCACCCGGTCGCGAGCAACGCCACGTCGGAAGGCCGCAACAAGAATCGCCGCATCGCCATCGTGGTGCTGAGCGATCGCGGCATGCCGAGGCGCTACTTCAGCAACAGCAATCAGGACAAGTCGATTGCCGTCGCCACCTCGGCCACCCCGGCCACGGCAGCACCAGCGGCGAGCGCGCCGGCTTCCGATCGCCAGGCCCGGACAGTCACCAGCATTCCCGTAGCGCCTCAATTGCAATCGGCGACGCCTGCCGGTGGCGGAGCGGATCCCACCGTCGCGGCCAATACCGCACAAGCCATACC
>JBOHYW010000039.1:0-23757 GCA_050738155.1 Rhodanobacteraceae bacterium | reverse complement strand
GTCGCCGCTTCCACGGCCTCGACATGCTGTCGGTCGAGGTGCGCAAATCGTTGAACGATGACTCCGATACTCCCGATCTGGTCAGTCCGAATCACGCGAGCAACTTCACGGTCGCCAAGTTCGGCTATACCCGCATCCAGTTCCTGGCACCGACCCAGCAACTGTTCTTCAAACTGGAAGGGCAGTACACGAATGATGCATTGGTGCCGATGGAGCAGTTCGTGATCGGCGGTCCGGACAGCGTGCGCGCGTACCCGATTGCCGACAATTTGAGCGACCGCGGGTTCTATGGCGCGCTGGAATACCACATCAATGCGCCCGGCTTTGCCAACAAGCCTTCGCCGTTCCACGGTGAACCGTGGGGTCAGTTGCTGACGTTCGAAGGTTTCGTCGACTACGCGCGCGGTTATCCAGCCGGTGCCGATCGCGGCGGCAATGGCCAGACGCCGGTTCCATCGGTGATCTACAAGGGCGCGGGCCTGGGTTTCATCTTCCGCCTGCCGCGCTGGCACAACCTGCTGTTCCATCTGGATGGCGCGTGGCCGATCGGCAGCCAGAAAGCATCGGACGACAACGATTACCACATCTATGGACGTTTCGACCTGACGTTCTGAGGGGGCACGAGCATGTACGCCAACATTCCAAGTACGCGCCGGACGACCCGCGTACCGCAGCATGATCGCAGCGGCCAGACAGCATCGCGGCTGCGCTACAAGCATCTCGCCTTCGGCGTGGGACTGGCGCTCGGTTCGCTGCTGGTGTGCGGGACTGCGTCGGCGGCATCGGGCGTGGCGGCTGCGCAGTCACCCACTGGTGGCCGGGTGGTCGGTGGCGCCGGTTCGATCGTGCAGCACGGCGCCCGCACCATCGTCAATCAGCAGTCCAAATTGCTGGCGCTGGATTGGCAGAGCTTCAACGTCGGCAAGGATGCCTCGGTGTTGTTCAAGCAGCCGGGTACCCGCGCCATCGCGCTGAACCGTATTCTCGACCAGCACCCCAGCCAGATATTCGGCAAGATCTCATCGAATGGCCAGATCTTCCTCATCAACACCCACGGCATCATCTTCGGCGCCAGTGCGCAGTTGAACGTGGGCGGCCTGGTTGCCAGCACGCTCGATCTCACACCCGACGATTTCCTGAAAAGGCATTTCGATCTCGATGCGCACGGCGGGCATGCCGGCGTGGTCAACCATGGCACCATCGCGGCGGCCAGCGGTGGCTCGGTCAGCCTTGTTGGTGGTCATGTCGAAAACGATGGCGTGATCGTCGCCGACTACGGGCACATCAACCTCGATGGCGCCGACAAGGCCGTGCTGGATTTCGACGGCAACGGTCTCATCAATGTCGAAATCACCGGCGCACTGAAAAAGCGTCTCGATGACGACCAGACCGCCGTCGCCAACAAGGGCACGCTGCAAGCGACCAGCGGCACCGTGGTGCTGCAGGCGTCCGCCGCGAAAGACCTGTTCACCAACCTCGTCAACAACTCCGGCGTGATCAAGGCCGGCGGCATCAGCACCGCCGGCGGAGTCGTGCAGCTGGTTGGCAACGGTGGCAATGTCATCGACAGTGGACGCATCGACGTGTCGGGTACGCGTGGCGGCAGCGTGCGGCTGTTGTCCGATCAGAATGTCGGCGTCACCGGCGGCAGCATCGACGCGTCCGGCATCAACGGTGGCGGCAGCATTCGCGTGGGTGGCGGTTGGCAAGGCGGTGAAGGCCTGCCTACAGCACAGGCGACTTATGTAGCGCCGGATGCCGCACTGGACGCCAGCGCAATCCAGTCCGGCAACGGCGGCTCGGTGGTGGTCTGGGGCAACGCAGTCAACAACTTTTACGGCAGCATCAGCGCGCGTGGCGGTGCGGTGGGTGGCAATGGCGGACGTGTCGAAACCTCATCGCGCTTTGGGCTGAATGCACAGGGCAAGGTGGATGCATCGGCGCCGAATGGCCAAGCCGGAACGTGGTTGCTCGATCCGCATGACGTGGAAATCACCGGCAGCACGGGCAGCCTCTCGGGGACGGCGCCGGACGTCTACTACAGCGCGTCGACCGACGATTCTAAAATTGCCGCTTCAGTCATCAACGGCGCGCTGACTGGCGGAACCAACGTGTCGATTTTCACCGGGTCGGATGGTACGACGCAGCCCGGCGACATCACCGTTTCCGATTCGATCACTGCCGCGGGCCAAGGGTCGCTCTATCTGATGGCCGCCGGCAGCATTCTGGTCAACGCTGACATCAAGGGTCAGGGGACCGGCAATCCACTGAATGTTTATCTGTGGGCGAATTACGGCGGTGCTGCGCCGGGTGGTTCGACGTATGCCTATTCCGGCAACGACGCCTGCAATACCTGCAAGGTCGTCATCGGTGATTCGAGCAGCGCGACTATCGCCACGTATGGCGGGAACGTGGATATTCGTACCGGCGAGGGAACCAACACGGGTGGCAGTGTCGAGATCGGATCGGGCGCAACGGGTGTCACCGGATCGATCGACACTACCGATGGCGTGAACCCTTCAGGGTCGATCTCCGTGGCGACTACCGGCATCGCGGAGGATGCCGCTACCGGGAATTATGTTCATGCTGGCACGGCGACATTCGATGCGGGAGCCGGTGCAATCACGCTGGGCAATACGGATAACAAATTCACCGGTGCGGTGGTCCTCAACAACAGCGGCGCGAACGCGGTGACGCTGGACAACGGGAGCAATGCGTTGAAGCTGGGTGCCTCAGCCGTCGGCAGCGGGACTTTGACTGTCAGCGGCAAGGGCATTACGCAATCCGGTGCGATCACGCAGGCAACGGGTGCGGGCGCGGCCACGTTCAACGCCGGCGCAGGCGTGCTGACGCTTGGCAATAGCGGCAACGCCTTCACCGGTGCGGTCAGCCTCAACAACAGCGGTGTGAGCGCCGTGACGCTGGACAACGGCAACAATGCGTTGGATCTGGGAGCCTCGAGCGTCGGCTTCGGTCCCTTGAACGTCAGCGGCACGGGCATCACCCAGTCCGGCGCGATCACGCAGGCAACGAGTGCGGGCGCGGCCACGTTCAACGCCGGCGCAGGCGTGCTGACGCTTGGCAATAGCGGCAACGCCTTCACCGGTGCGGTCAGCCTCAACAACAGCGGCGCGAATGCGGTGACGCTGGACAACGGGAGCAATGCGTTGAAGCTGGGTGCCTCCGCCGTCGGCAGCGACACGTTGACCGTCAGCGGCAAGGGCATCACCCAGTCTGGCGCGATCACGCAGACGACTGGGGCAGGTACCGCCACATTCAACGCCGGCGCAGGCGTGCTGACGCTGGATAACACTGGCAACGACTTCACCGGTGCGGTGGTCCTCAACAACAGCGGTGTGAACGCGGTGACGCTGGACAACGGCAACAATGCGTTGAAGCTGGGTGCCTCAAGTGTCGGCAGCGACACGTTGACCGTCAGCGGCAAGGGCATTACGCAATCCGGCGCGATCACGCAGGCAACGGGTGCGGGCACTGCCACGTTCAACGCCGGCGCAGGCGTGCTGACACTGGATAACACTGGCAACGACTTCACCGGTGCGGTGGTCCTCAACAACAGCGGTGTGAACGCGGTGACGCTGGACAACGGCAGCAATGCGTTGAAGCTGGGTGCCTCAAGTGTCGGCAGCGACACGTTGACCGTCAGCGGCAAGGGCATTACGCAATCCGGCGCGATCACGCAGGCAACGAGTGCGGGCGCGGCCACGTTCAACGCCGGCGCAGGCGTGCTGACACTGGACAACACCGGCAACGATTTCACCGGTGCGGTGGTCCTCAACAACAGCGGTGTGAGCGCCGTGACGCTGGACAACGGCAGCAATGCGTTGAAGCTGGGTGCCTCAAGTGTCGGCAGCGGCACGTTGACCGTCAGCGGCACGGGCATCACCCAGTCCGGCGCGATCACGCAGGCGGCGGGTGCGGGCGCGGCCACGTTCGACGCGGGTGCTGGCGTGTTGGCGTTGGGCAATACCAGCAACGCCTTCACGGGTGCGGTGAGCCTCAACAACAGCGGCGCGAATGCGGTGACGCTGGACAACGGCAGCAATGCGTTGAAGCTGGGTGCCTCAAGTGTCGGCAGCGGCACGTTGACCGTCAGCGGTACGGGCATCACCCAATCCGGTGCGGTCAAGCAGGCTGCAGGGGCGGGCGCGACGACCTTCAACGCCGGCAGCAATGATGCACTGACGCTCGCCAACGCGAACAACGCCATCACCGGATCGGTGACCGCGACCGGCGCCGGGGTGTCGATCACGACCACGGGCAATCTCCAGATCGCCAGTCTCACTGATACGATGGACCATGACCTGAGCCTGATCGCCGGTGGCACATTGTCCGCCGTGGGCGCGATCAATACCAGTAGCGGCAACATTACTCTGACTGCCAACGGCGGCGCCTTGACCACAGCCGCCTTGACCGGCCATGACATTGCACTGACCGGCGCGGACGGCATCACGCTGGACGACAACGTGAATGCGAGTGGCACGCTGGGGCTGACCAGCACCAATGCGTCGATCACGCAGTCGTCGTCAGGAAACATCAGTGCCCAAGGGGTCACCACGGTCAACGCAGGCACGGGTGCGATCACGCTGGCCAACACCGGCAATGATTTCACCGGTGCGGTGGGCCTGACGGGTGGTACGACCAGCATCACCGACAAGGACGCGCTCACGTTGGGGGCGCTTGCCACAGGCAAACTGACAGCTACCAGTACTGGTGCGCTGGACTTGGGCAGTGGCAAGGTGACGGGCAATCTGTCGGCGACCAGCAATGACGGTGCGATCACGCAGGACACGACAGCGGGGAAGACACTCACGATCACGGGTACGACAGGTCTCGATGCCGGCGCCGGCGACATCACGCTGGCCAACACCGGCAATGATTTCACCGGTGCGGTGGGCCTGACGGGTAGTACGACCAGCATCACCGACAAGGGCGCGCTCACGTTGGGGGCGCTTGCCACAGGCAAACTGACAGCTACCAGTACCGGTGCGTTGGACCTGGGCAGTGGCAAGGTGACGGGCAATCTGTCGGCGACCAGCAACGATGGCGCGATCACGCAAGACACGACAGCGGGGAAGACGCTCACGATCACGGGTACGGCAGGTCTCGATGCCGGCGCCGGCGACATCACGCTGGCCAACACCGGCAATGATTTCACCGGTGCGGTGGACCTGACCGGCGGCACGACCAAGGTCATGGATACCAATGCGCTGACGTTGGGCACGCTGGCGACGGGTGATCTGACGGTCACCAGCGGCGGTGCCCTGGATTTGGGCAGCGGCACGGTTGGCAATTTGCAGGCCGATTCAAGCGCAGGCAACGGCGCGATCACGCAGGACACGACAGCGGGGAAGACACTCACGATCACGGGTACGACAGGTCTCGATGCCGGCGCCGGCGACATCATGCTGGCCAACACCGGCAATGATTTCACCGGTGCGGTGGGCCTGACGGGTGGTACGACTAAGGTTACGGATACCAACGCGCTGACCTTGGGCACGCTGGCGACGGGTGATCTGACAGTTACCAGTACCGGTGCAATGGGCCTCGGTAGCGGCAAGGTGACGGGCAATCTGTCAGTCACCAGCAACGACGGCGCGATCACGCAGGACACGACCGCCGGCAAGACGCTCACGGTCACGGGGACGGCAAAGCTCGATGCGGGCACCGGCGCGATCGCTTTGGCCAACACGGGCAATGATTTCACCGGTGCGGTGGACCTGACCGGCGGCACGACCAAGGTCATGGATACCAATGCGCTGACCTTGGGTACGCTGGCGACGGGTGATCTGACAGTTACCAGTACCGGCGCGCTGGACCTGGGCAGTGGCAAGGTGACGGGCAATCTGTCGGCGACCAGCAACGACGGCGCGATCACGCAGGACACGACGGCGGGGAAGACGCTCACGATCACGGGTACGGCAGGTCTCGATGCCGGCACCGGTGACATCACGCTGGCCAATACCGGCAATGATTTCACCGGTGCGGTGGACCTGACAGGTGGTACCACCAACATCACCGACAAGAACGCGCTCACGCTGGGGACACTTGCAACAGGCGATTTGACGGTTGTCAGTACCGGTGCAATGGGCCTCGGTAGCGGCAAGGTGACGGGCAATCTGTCAGTCACCAGCAACGACGGCGCGATCACGCAGGACACCACGGCCGGGAAGACGCTGGTGGTCACGGGTACGACGGGACTCCACGCCGGTGCAGGCGCGATCACGCTGGCCAACACCGGCAACGGTTTCTCCGGTGCGGTGACGGCGGCCGGCGCGGGGGTGTCGATCGCCACCAGCGGCGACCTCGACATCGCGAGTCTCAACGACGTGTCCGATCATAACCTCAGCCTGATTGCGGGCGGTGCGCTAACCATGCCGGCCGGGGCGATCGACACCGGTACCGGTGTCATCACGCTCGAGACCGGTAGCGGTGCGCTTTCCGTACCCACGCTGACCGGCAGCAACATCACGGTGATCGCCAACGGCGGTGCTTTGACCACCGCTGCATTGACCGGTCACGACATCGCGCTGACCGGCAGCGATGGCATCACGTTGGACGGCGACGTGTCCGCAAGCGGCACACTGGGACTGACCAGCACCCATTCGCCGATTACGCAGTCGTCCGGGACGATCACCACCACCTGTGCCACGACGTGTACCACCACGGTGGATGCGGGCACAGGGACAGGCGCAGGGGCAATAACCCTGACCGGCATCGGCAACGACTTCGGGGGTGCGGTAAACCTCGCCGGCGGCACCACGGCGATCACGGACGCCGGCGCGCTGACGCTGGGCGCGTTGGACACCGGCGCCTTGTCGGTAAACAGTACAGGGACACTGAACCTCGGAACCGGTACGGTGGGTGGCGCACTGCAGGCCACCAGCAATAATGGTGCGATTACCCAGGCCACGGCTACCGGCGACAGTCTGACGGTGACCGGCTCGGCCACGCTGGCTGCGGGCACTGGCAAGATCACGCTGACCGATGGCGGCAACGATTTCAAGGATCTCGTGTACGCGACCGGCAATGGTGTGTTGATTACCGACGCCAACGATCTTGAAATCGCAAGTCTCACCGACAACAGCGATGGCGACGTGAGCCTGATTGCTGGTGGCGCGCTGAGTGGCGTCGGGGCCATCGACGCGGGCACCACCGGCAACATCACGCTGGCGGCCAATGGCGGTGCTTTGACCACTGCTGCATTGACCGGCGGTGACATCAAGTTGACCGGCGCAAACGGCATCACCTTGGGCGGTAGCGGCGTGACTGCGAGCGGCACGCTGACGCTGGATTCGGGCAATACCATCAGTCAGGACGCGGGTGCCGGCATCACCGCTGATACCTTGACGGGACATTCAACCGGCGCGACCGATCTGGGTGGAGCCAACTCGATCACCACGCTGGACGGGTTCACGGCCAATGGTTTCAGCCTGACCGATGGAAATACGTTGACGGTCGCGGCCAGCAGTACGGTGGACGGTGGCGCGGGCGGCACGTCGCTCATGGCAGGCGCCTTGACGATCGACGGCACGGTGGGCAATGCAGGCGGCACGACCTCGTTGACGGCCAACGCCGGCAATATCACCGAGGGTACGGGCGGCATAGTCGTGGCGAGCACGCTGACCGGCGATTCGAGCGGCGACACGACGCTCAAGGGAGAAAACCAGATCGGCACGCTCGGCCACTTCAATGCCGGTAACTTCACCCTGGTCAATCACGCGGCATTGAGCGTGACCGGGCCGCTGATCACCACCGGCGACATCAGCTTGACTACCACCGGCACTGGCAACGTATTGAGTGTGGGGCAGGCGTTGACCGGCGGAGCGATCACGCTGGATTCGGCCGGTGACTTGGGCGTGCAGCAAGGCATCCAGGCATCGACGATCAATCTCGCGGCCAACGGCAACCTTGCAATCGATGCCGCGGTCGACAGCGGCAGCGGCGTCACCACCCTGACCCAAAACGGCAGCGGCGGCGGGATCACCGAAGGCACCCATGGTGTCATCACCGCCGACACCCTGACCGGCACCGCGCAAGGCAGCGTGATGCTCGACAAGGCCAACGCCGTCACCAACCTTGGCGACTTCACGGCGAGCAACGGCTTCAAACTGAGCAACGGGCAGAAGTTGACGGTGACCGCGGGGCATACCGTCGATGGCGGCGCCAGCACCGCATTGGAGACCACCGGCGCCGGCAGCGACTTGGCACTCGACGGCAACGTGAAGGGAACGACGGTCGACTTGAGCTCGTCGAGCAACGTGACCGAAGGCAGCCATGGCATCGTGACCGCTGGCGTATTGACGGGTAGCGTCGCGCATGCGGTGCAATTGAATGGAGCCAACACGGTTGCCAGCCTGGGCGACTTCACGGCCAACGGGTTGACGCTGAACAACACCGGCGCGCTCGCGATCGGGGCGGGCGCCACGGTCGATGGCGGCGCCAACACCGCGCTGACCGTGAACGGTGGCGCCACCGGCAACCTCGCGATCAACGGCACGTTGAAAGGTACGACCACGACGCTGCAGGTCGCTGGCGACATCAGCGAAGGCGCAAATGGCGTCGTGAGCGCCGGTACCCTGACCGGCAATTCGGTCGGCAGCACCAGCCTGACCGGTCGCAACGACGTGGCCAATCTCGGCGATTTCAGCGCCGACGGATTCGCCCTGAGCACGGCTTCGGCGTTGTCCGTTACCGATGGCAGCACCATCGCCGGCCGCTCGGGCGTCGCGCTGACCACCACCGGCGCCGGCCACGACCTCAGCATCAACGGCACCATCACCGGCATCGTCGCCAAGCTGGTGTCGGGCGGGGCGATCAGCGAAGGCGCCAACGGTTTCGTGCAGGCGGGTGCGTTCTCCGGCAGCTCGGCGGGCGACACCAAACTGACGCACACCGAAGTCACCGAACTGGATGCCTTCAGTGCGAAGAACTTCTCCCTCACCGACGCGCACGCATTGTCGATGGGTGGTCCGCTCACCACCACCGGCAATGCCGGCGACATCAGCCTGACCACCACCGGCAGCGGCAACGCGTTGACGATCAACCAGGCGGTGCAAGGCGCCGCGATCAAGCTGAGTTCCGCGAGTGATCTGACGATTACCAATGCCGTCACCGGTACCAACGTGGCACTTGCATCCCACGGCAACCTCGCCATCAACGCCGCGGTGAGCAGCGGCGCCGGCACCACCACTCTGACGCAAACAGGCAGCGGCGCGATCATGGCGGGTGCGAACGGTTCCATCACCGCCGCCACCCTCACCGGCAGCGCTACCGGGGCCACCACGCTGGGCTCGGATGGCCAGTTCATGGCCAACCATGTCGGCGTGTTGGGCGGGTTCTCGTCGCCGGCCGGTTTCAGCCTGACCAACGATGGCACCCTGACCCTGGCCTCGGTCGGCGGCAGCGCTTACACGGTCGATGCCGGCAAATCGAAACTGTACCTCGAAGTGCACAACGGCGACCTGTTGCAGAACGGCACCAACTGGCTGTACGACGGCACCGGCACGTGGTACGCGACCGGACACATCGGGCTTGCGACGGCGCCCATCTACGTCACTGGCGTCGACCAGCAGGCGGTGAAATTCATCGGCTTGCCGCCAGCCTATTTCTACGCGGTCGACTATCAGGGCAACCTGCTGCCGCTGACCGGGGGGAGCAGCGTGAACGTGCCGACCTCGGTCCTGTCCAGCCGTTCGCAGGGCATCAATGGACACACTGACCATTACATCGACGTCAGCGTGATCACGGCCCACTATCGCGGCTATGGCGTGGTGCCGCCGGGCCTGCTGCTGCCGCCGGATCAATGGGACTGCGCGCCCGATCAACCGTCATCGGAACTGTGTCCGAAGGGCAACTGACATGCCGAAAATCCAGCCAGCCTTGCGTCGCCGTCGCAGTCCATGGCAGCGGACAGCTCTGGTTCGAACCTGCGCGCTGGCTGGAATTCTGGCGCTGCTGGCGGTGACCGCGTCCGCGCAGAAGGTGGCGCCGCGCCTGACCGGCGCGATGGTCATCGCCCACCTGGCCAAGGTCGAGCAGGCGGTGAAAGCGCGTGACGCCACCTTGCCCGATCCCCAATTGCAGGCCGTCGCCGGGCAACTGCAGCACATGGGCGCCGCCTTGGACAAGGCGTTGGGCAGCGATGCCAACCAACCGGTCGCGACGATCGACAAGGATGTGCGCGACGCCGCCGTGCGCGTGGACGCCGCAGCCAAACGCGTACAGGCATGGCTGGATGCATCCGCGGTGAGCTGCACCCGCGACGAAACCGCGGCGATGCTCAAGGCGCTCGCGGCCACCCTCGACCGACTGGTCGCCGACACGTCGTCGCAGAAAGCGCCGTTGCCGATCATCGATGGCGTCGAGACCCTGGACCAGCGCCCACTGTTCGTGCTGCGGCAAGGCGTTGCCGCGCCGAAGTTCGTGTTGACAGGCGAGAACCTCGTGGATGCGCAGTGCGCCAATCCGCAAGTGGTGGCGCTGGGCGCCGACGGCAAACCGGTCGCGGCGCAACCACAGCTCATCGCCGCGCAGCCGGGCCGGGTCGAACTGCAATGGCCCGGCGCGGCCGATCTTGCACCGGGCAGCTACGTGCTGCAGCTGGCGGCCGAACGCAAGGGATTCCTGTTCGGCTGCCGGTCACAACCGCCGACAGTCGCGGTGTTGCAGGTGGTGCCACCGTTGAATTTCACGGTGAGCTATGCACTCAGCGCGACTTGCGAGGGTGCCACTTCGCCGGTGGTGTTGGGTTCGGGCACGCTGCCGGCATTGACCGCGCGCGATCACACGGTCGCGCAGACGATCGACGTTGCGACTTGCAAGAACCCTTCAAGTTACACGATCGCCGCCGCGGTAAGCGCCAACGGGGGACAGGAAACGAAATTCGGGCCGGTGACCCAGAGCGCCGATGCCAGCATCACCACCGGATTGGGCAACGGCCTGACCTTGAGCTGGAATCCATCATTGCACCAACTGCTCGTGAACTCGGGCAAGCGCAGCTGCAAGGGCGTGTACTGACGCGACGTCGACGAGCGGCGTGTCATTTTATTTTCTACATCGCCAAACAAGAAAGAGCATGCCTGACACGGATCAAGGCGAAAAAATGCCGATGGACACGGATTTCCATCGAATTCTTGTTTTATCCGCGCGCATCCGTCTGAATCCGTGCTCAGAGCTTTCAAGTTCATTCGGGATGACTGTACGATCAATACCGTTGTATTGACGTAGAAGTGAAATCATTCCTCGTTGGGCTTGCCGGAAACGACCTGCAACTCGGTGAGACCGCTCGGTGCAAGGTCCTGCAGCAGGTCCGCGAACGACATCCCGACCAGCCGTTGCGCGCGCCGCAGCAGCAGTGGAACGGGACTCGAGGGTTCCGCACGCGCATAGTAGTCGCAAATCTCGTCGATACGGCGGCTTACGTCCTGCGGCCCGTTGATGCGTCCGTTGCCGGCGGCTGCGGCGCCACTCGCGCCTTCCACGGCGGCTTCGCCGTCGACGCCGCCTTCGATGACGGCTTCCGGGTGCCGCCTGGCCCATTGCGGTTCCAGAAATTTCTTCAATTCCTGCAGGTCGGCGAGCAGCGGTTTCAATTCCGGGCCGGCGGTACCGACGTGCTCGTTGAAGATCTGGTCGATCGCGCGCACATGCTCCAGCGCCGCATTGACGGCTTCGATGGTCGTCTGGAATTCCTCCTCCGGGCAGTCCATGCAGCAGGCTTCTATTTCCGTCAGCGAAGCCGCGGCGGCGCTTTCGCCGCCCTCGGCGGAACTGGATGCGGGTTTCAGTTCACCATTGGCGATGCGCAGATCGCGCAGCGCAAAACGCCCGAGCCGTGGCGACTGCACGAATGGCGTGGATTGCAGATAACCCAGCGTGCCCTGCAGGTCGCCGATCGGCACCACCGCGTTGACCCGCGCGGTGGGGTCGTTGTCGTCCTCGGCGTCCAGTTGCGGGTACACGCCATCCCAGAAGGTTTCCAGCAGGCCCCGGACCAACGCCATGCCGGCGCCCCAGCCCGGCATGCCGGAGGTGCGCAACCAGGCGGTCGACAGCGGCACAGCGACCCGCAAATCCTTAGACCGACGCAACAGCGCCAGCGCCATCTCGGCCACGTTGTCCCAATCCGGCTCTTCCGCCGCCTTGACCTCATCGCCCATCACGCGCTCGGCCTTGGCGGACGCCGCGCGTTCCAGCGCCATGAAATCGGCGTCGTATTCCAGGTCGGGTCCGGTAGGCGCCGCGTCGTCGATCGGAGCCAGCAGCGCGTCGAGCGCGTAATCGGTCATGACAGATCCCCCAAATGTCGGACTGGTCACGCATGGTAGCGCGTGGCGGCATCGGGCGGGCAAGATTGCGGTGGTTGGAGCCCCCGATCATTCCGGCGATGATTCAACCGTCTCTGGACCTGCGACGGCGGTAGGCTACAAGACCCAGGTTCGCATCAATGTTCGATGTCATGTCCCTGCGCAGTTTGTTTGTCGATTTCAACAGCTATTTTGCCTCGGTCGAGCAGGAGGACGATCCGCGTCTGCGCGGGCGGCCAATCGCGGTGACGCCGGTGATCGCCCCGACCGGTTGTTGCATCGCGGCCAGCGTCGAGGCCAAGACCTTTGGCGTGAAGACCGGCTGCCTGGTGCGCGATGCCAAGCGGTTGTGTCCGGATATCGTGATCGTGGAAGCGCGGCCGTCGCTGTACGTGGCCTGGCACCGCCGCTTGATGGCGGCGATCGAGCGTGCCATCCCGATCGCCGCGGTGCATTCGGTCGATGAAGCGGCCTGCGAACTGATCGGCCGCCAGTGCCGGCGCGAGAATGCCATCGAAGTCGCGCATGCGGTCAAGCGCGAGGTTGCGGACGCGGCACCGAACGGTGCGATCCGTTGCTCGATCGGCATTGCGCCCAACGCGTGGTTGGCCAAGACCGGCACGGACATGCAAAAGCCCGATGGACTGGTGGTGATCGCGCAGGGCGACCTGCCGCACATCCTGCATACGATGGAATTGACCGACCTGTGCGGCATCAGCGCGTCGATGCAGGCGCGCCTGCACGCAGCCGGCATCGACACCGTCGCACAACTGACCGTGGCCGACAAACAGGTTTTGCGTGCCGCGTGGGGTGGCATCGAGGGTGAGCGGATGTGGGCGCAGTTGCGCGGGCAGTGGTTGCCGGAGCGCCACGCCACGCGTGGCTCGGTCGGGCATTCGCATGTGCTGGAACCCGCGTTGCGCACGCCGCGCGGCGCACGCGCGGTGCTGACCAAGCTGCTGGTGAAGGCGGCGATGCGGTTGCGCGGCCATGGACTGCTCGCCGGCGCGTTGTCGATACGGATTCGCTACCTCGGCGTCGAACAACGCTGGGAACATGCGGCGACGCTTGATCCGACCGACGACAGCCGTGTGCTGCTGCGTCGGATGAACGAGGCGCTGGACCGTGCCGCGCACCGCCGTGGCGGGCTGCCGTTCCCGCGTGCGAAGCCGCTGTCGGTCAGTGTCACCCTGCATCGTGTGCTTCCGCGCACGGCGGCTTCGGGCGATCTGTTTGACGAACGACCGCGCGCCGATGCGTTGTCGACATTGCTGGATGGTATCAACGCGCGTTTCGGCAACAACACGCTGTATTTCGGCGGCATGCACGATGCGCTCGGTGCCGCGCCCATGCGCATCCCGTTCACGCGGGTGCCGGAACTGGAGCAGGAAGAGGACCACGAACTTTGGTTGACGGCGATGAATCAGGCCAAGGTGCTGGCCGAGGCCGAGCACCGCCGTTTTGATCGCGAGCGCAGCGCCCGCATCGCGCGGCTCAAGAAACCCGTCGCAAGATCGTCGCCGGATCATCCTGCCCGTTGATGGCGTGCCTCGGCCGGGAACTGGCAACACAGGCCGGGATAACGCTGCGAATTCCGACAAGGACACACTGGCGTTTGCAAACCTGTCACGGGGCTGTCGAATAGCTCAATTCGCGCGCGCGAAAATTTCAAGCCGCGACATCGCCCGTGATGGTGCAGGTCGTGTGCATAATCACCCGTTCTTTTCGCAGAGTTTCCGCATGACCACCACCGACAAGCGTGTGCAGTTCGATTTCGAAGTCGATTTCTCCAATGGCGGCGGCATCCAGGGCCAGGGTTTTCGTCTCGATATCGATGGCGATGGCATCGACGATGCCGCCCTCGCCGATTACATCGTGCGCGATTTGCGCCTGCTGATGGTGGGCGCGGTACGCATCCTCAACAAGCAGATCATCGTCGAGCGCCACAAGCGCGCGGCGGCCGTCGCCGAAGCGGACGGCACGACGGGTGTGTCCCGGATTGACCTCAGCCACGTCATCGAGGATGGCATGATCACCTACAAGGGCCTGCCGGCGCCGATCGTGTGTGATCACTTGAGTCGCGAGCAATCACGCGCGCATTACGCGGCAGGTACCGAATTCCAGATCGGCAAGATCACCATGGTCGCCAACACCGGCACCTACATCGATGCGCCGTACCACCGCTATGCCGATGGCAAGGACGTATCGGGATTCGACCTCGACGAAGTCGCCGGCCTCGACGGCGTGGTCGTGTGCGTCGCCGGCATGGGTGGCCGCGCGATCGATCGCCGCGTGTTCCTGCCGCTCGATCTGCAGGGCAACGCGGTTCTGGTGCACACCGGCTGGGACCGTCACTGGCGCACCGACCAGTACTTCGAAGACCATCCCCACCTCACCGCCGATGCCGCCGAATATCTGCGTGATGCCGGTGCGCGCCTCGTCGGTATCGATTCGCTCAACATCGACGACACCACGGGCGGCGAACGCCCCGTGCACGGCACGCTGCTTGGCGCCGGTATCCCGATCGTCGAACACTTGCGCGGGTTGGAACAACTGCCGACCGACGGCTTCCGCTTCTCTGCGGTGCCGGCGAAGATCAGGGGCATGGGTACCTTCCCGGTGCGCGCCTACGCGACGCTCGACCCGATGAAGCAATGACAGGTCGCGCTGTGTTTGCGTGAAGTCCCGCGGGTTCGGGACGAGCGCCGGTCATTCCCGAACTTGCCCCGGAATCCCGTCAGGACCGCCGCGCACATGAACCGCAGCAGGGCCGGGGCCTGACACGCGCGGGCCTTGGCTTCGCCATCAATGTTCGGCCCCCGACCAGCGTGATCACCGACGCATCGGCTCCCGCCGGAGTTGCCGTTGACGTGGGGTGGAAATTCCGGTGCCGCTCCGCCCATAAAAAAAAATTCCCGGCGGCTTGAACCAAATGCTCCGTGGTGGGTACAGACTTCCGTAATGAGATTGATTCTCATAATTGTTTAGATCAAGCTCTGCCTCGGAGGAAATCAGATGTCACGTATCCGGAACGCCCGCACGACCGTTTCGCGCAGTTACCCATGCCATCGGTTGAAGGATTGCGAGCCAAGGCCACTCGCCGCGGTGGTCGCGGCGTTGCTGTTGGGTGCTTCCGCGCCTCTGACTGCCTATGCAGGTGTCCAGACCGTGGCGCACAAGGCCGGTCCGTCGAATGCAAGTACCCGAAAGATGGCGCGTCGTCGCGCGACTGGAGCAGACGCTGCCGTGAATGCGGGACAGGCAACAACGGTCAAGCAGCTTTCGACGATCAATGTCATGGCCACCGCTCAAGGCCACAACCCGACCATCGGCCCGCTGTCGGCAACACCGCCACGGGACATTCCGCAATCGGTCACGGTGGTCGACCGGCAACTCATGCAGGAACAGGGAGCGACCAGCTTCGAGCAGGCGCTGCGCTACGTGCCGGGCATTACCTTCGCGGCCGCAGAGGGTGGCGCCATCGGCAACAACATCAACCTGCGCGGCTTCAACGCGCGCACCGATGTCTATCTCGACGGCTTCCGCGATCGTGGCCAGTATTACCGCGACACTTTCTCGCTGGATGCCATCGAGGTGCTGAAGGGACCATCGTCCATGTTGTTCGGCCGCGGCTCCACGGGCGGCATCGTCAACCAGGTCGGCAAGGTGCCATCGTGGACCCCGCACGACGTGGTCCAGGCTTCTGTCGGCACCGACAACCAGTACCGCTTGACGGGCGACTTCGACCATGCGGTCAACGATACGGTGGCCTTCCGCCTGCCGGTAATGGCGCAATCGGTGCACTCGAACCGCGACGTGCTGCACAAACGGGACTATGGCGTGGCGCCATCGTTGCGAATCCGTCCCAACCGCAGGACCGAAATCACGCTCACCAGCCTGTTCGAGCACAACCACGACATGGCCGACTACGGCCTGCCACCGCTCAACGGCGAACCGGCGCCGGTGTCACGCGACAATTTCTACGGTCTCACCAGCGACCACACCGTCCAGGACGTGCAGATGGTCGGCGCGCGCATCCGCTACCGAGCGACGCCCCAGCTCGTACTCCGCAACCAGGTGGGCTACGTGCACTACCGCATCGATGCTATCGAATCCGCAGCGGGCAATATCGGCACGCTCGACCCGTCGGGCAACTTCGACAAGTTGCCGACCAAGGCGATCGGCAACATCACGGATCTGCCGCTCGCTCAACTGTTCGTCCAACTCTCCGGTTCAGACGCGCGCAGAATCAGGGATACTTCCGCCTACGACCAGTTCGACGCCACTTGGCAATTCAGCACCGGTTCGCTGGATCACAAGCTGGTCGCCGGTGGCGAACTGGGCCACGACACCTACCGCAACCAGGAGCTGACGGTCAACAATCTGTCCAACCTGACGCTGTCGCTGCTCGACCCGCAACACATTTCGTCGGCGGAAGCGGGCATCGGCTATAGTCCGCGCAATCTTGCGCATGCCAACGCCAACACCTATGCGGCCTATGTCAACGATACGGTGTCGATCGGCGAGTACTGGAAGGTGGTGGCTGGCCTGCGTCGCGATCACTTTGCCGCGCGCCTTACGGACACCAACGATACCCGCGGTCCCGCCGACGCCAGCCAGACTGTCGGCCACAACAGTGTGCGGGCTGGCCTCCTGTACCAACCTACCGCGGATCAAACCTATTACGTGTCCTACGGTACGTCGTTCGACCCCGCGCTGGAGACGCTCAGCGTTCCTCATGGCCAGCAGAACTTGCCGTCGCCGGCAACCAGCCGCTCGCTCGAGGCCGGCACCAAGTTCCAGTTCTTCGACGGCGGACTGTCCCTGAACACGGCCGTGTTCCACATCCATCAGTCCAATACGGCCGTGCAGGTCGAACCGGGCATCTACGAACCCCAAGGATCGGTGCGCGTGAAGGGCGCCGAATTCAGCATCACCGGTCGCATCACGCCGAAGTGGCAGGTATTTGGCGGCTACACTTACCTCGACGGCAGGATCGTCGACAGTCCGTCGCTGGAGGGCACGGAAGGCAACGTGCCGATGAACATGCCGCGCAACAACGCGACGCTGTGGACCGGCTACGCCGTCGCGCCGCACTGGAGCGTGGGCGGAGGCACCGTCTGGCAGTCGCGGCGCTTCGCCAACACCACCAACGTCGTGTCGGTACCCTCGTTCGTGCGCTTCGACGCCACCATCGCGTACACGCAACCAAAATACGACGTGCGCCTGAACCTCTTCAACCTGACCGACGTGCGCTACTTTACCAACCTGATCCAGTCCGACGGCGGGCGTGCGGTGCCCGGCCCTGGTCGCAGCGCGCTTGTCACCATGACCTGGCACTTCGACTGATCCATGCAGCTGCGCATACCGTCCGTCCTCACCGTCGAGCAGGTACGAGCGCTGCGCGCGCGTCTGCTTGCTGCCGATGCGCCCTGGGTCGATGGCCGCGTCACCGCGGGTCACCAGGGCGCACCGGTCAAGCACAACCGGCAGATCGCGGAAGGTTCACCGTTGGCGCATGAACTCGGTGACATCGTGCTGGCCGCACTGGAGTGCAACCCGCTGTTCATCAGCGCGGCATTACCCAACCAGGTCTATCCACCCATGTTCAATCGCTATGCCGAGGACATGGATTTCGGCAATCACGTGGATGGCTCGATACGCATGCTGCCCGGCACCGGCGCCAAATTGCGCACCGATCTTTCGGCCACGCTGTTCCTGTCGCCACCCGAAGACTACAAGGGCGGCGAGTTGCGCATTGCCGACGGCGCCGACTTGCGCACCATCAAGCTGTCGGCAGGGGACATGATCCTGTATCCGGCAACTCGAGTGCACCGGGTCGAACCCGTGACGCGCGGAGAACGGCTGGCCTGTTTCTTCTGGATCCAGAGCTTGGTGGGCGACGAGGCGCAGCGCGACCTGTTGTTCTGCCTCGATCAGTCCATCCAGCGCCTCAACGCGAGCGGAGTCGATCCCGTGGCACGGATCGACCTGACGGGCGTGTATCACAACCTGGTGCGGCGGTGGTCGGACACCTGAAACCCGAAAGCTCGTGCCGGCGGAATGCGTTTTTTTCGCACTGCACATTCCGGCGGGTGCCGGGCATGTGGTGCGACGCACCCCGACTAATGCAGCTGCAGATAGGTGAACAGCATGACGATGTAGGCGCCCAGGCCTATGATCGCCAGCGGGGCCAGCAGCTTGTGGTACCACTCGTGTCGCGTCCACGCGCCGATCGCCGCGCCCACCACGAATGCCAATTGGAAACCTGTGTCCGCAGGTCGTGGCCACGCACCTGTCAGAACGCGCGTCTTGAAGATGCTGACCAGGATCAGCAGCACCAGCAGCGAGAAGAACCAGCGGTGGTGCGCGTAATAGTGCTCGCGCAGATCCAGTCCGCGCTCGACGTCCACGTCAGGCAGCACCAGTCCCGCCATCAGGTACAGCGGCACGGTCAGTAACAGCACCAGGCTGAAATCCAGGAACGTCCAGCGTGCGGCGGAGCGCTGGCTCAGGCCGAACATCGCCCACCACACCTGTACGCAAAGGACCAGCACCAGCACCGCCCACACCAGCGCCGGCCAGTACCCGCGTACCCGCGAGCGCGCCAGCATCAGCCCGCGAAAACCTTGCAGCGCCTGCGTCACCGCAAGGCCGAGGATGATCGAGATCAGGACCGAAAGGTAACTGAAGGCGTCCATCATGTTCCCGTGCGGCTCGGCTGGCGCGCAGCATACGCGAATCGCGTTGTTTGCAGTGAATCCACACTTGCATGCGGGAGACGAGTCCAGGCAACTCCGCGAAGTTACGGGCGGTCGTTTGCGCGCCGGTACTGGATGGCTTCGGCGAGGTGTTCGCGGCCGATGCGGTCGGCACCGCCGAGATCGGCGATGCTGCGTGCGACACGCAGCACGCGATGATAGGCGCGGGCAGAAAGACCGAGTTTGTCCATCGCGCGTTGCAGCAGTGAGCGTTCGGCGTCGCCCAATGCGCAGTCGCGTTCGATTTCACGGGTCGTGAGCATGGCGTTGGGGTTGCCGGCGCGCTGCATGGCAACGGAACGCGCGGCGATCACGCGCGCACGCACGCAGGCCGAATCCTCGTCGTCGGGCTTGCGTGACGCGTCGAGTTCGGCCAGTGGGATGCGCGGTACTTCCACCGTGAGGTCGATGCGGTCGAGCAATGGCCCCGAGATGCGACCACGGTAACGCGCGATCGTATCCGGGGTGCAACGGCAGCGCCCGCCGGGGTCACCGGCGTAACCGCAAGGACAAGGGTTCATCGCGGCGACCAGTTGGAAACGCGCGGGGAACTCGGCCGAGCGCGCGGCGCGCGAAATCACGATGTGACCGGATTCCATCGGTTCGCGCAGCACTTCCAGTGTATGCCGATCGAACTCGGGGAGTTCGTCAAGAAACAATACGCCATTATGCGCAAGGGAAATCTCGCCCGGCCGCGGGTGTGAGCCACCGCCGACCAGCGCGACGCCGGACGCGGTGTGATGCGGCGCGCGATAGGGGCGCCGGCGCCAGTCGCGTACGTTGAACGGCTCGTTGGCAACCGAGCGTACCGCGCAGGCTTCGATGGCTTCGGCATCGCTCATTGGCGGCAGGATGCCGGGCAGACGCGCGGCCAGCATCGATTTGCCGGTACCGGGCGGACCGCTCATCAACAGGTGATGTCCGCCCACCGCGGCGATTTCCAGTGCGCGCCGGGCGTGCAGTTGGCCGCGCACGTCGGCGAGGTCGGGGAGGGCGGCACCGGAATGCTCGCCGATTTCGGGACCGGGCACGGGCAGCCGACTCACGCCGCGCAGGTGTGCGCAGACTTCTGCCAGCGTGCGTGCCACGCGTACGTCGATATCGCTGAGCAACGACGCTTCCGCGGCGTTTTCGACGGGTACGATCATGCAGCGCTTGCCGTGGCGCGCGCGCAACAGCGCGGGCAATACGCCAGGCACCGGGCGCAGTTCGCCGGAAAGCGCGAGTTCGCCGAGGAATTCGCAACCCTGCAGGGCTTCGCGCGGCACCCGTCCACCCGCAGCGAGAATGCCGAGTGCGATGGCGAGATCGAAACGGCCGCCGTCTTTCGGTAGTTCCGCCGGCGCAAGATTCACTGTGACGCGGCGGTTGGGATATTCAAATTGCGTGTTCTGGATCGCGACGCGCACGCGATCGCGGGCCTCGCGTACCGCGGCTTCGGGCAGGCCGACGATGGAGGTGCCAGGCAGGCCGCCGGAAAGGTGCACTTCCACCGTGACCAGTGGCGCGGCGACACCTTCGGATGCGCGGGTCAATACAACGGCCAGACTCATCTCGGACCTCCGAATAAGCTACTGCGCTACTCGCCACATCCGTGTAGCTCGCCTCCGGATCAAGTCCGGGGTGGACTCTGCGCGCCGCAGGCGCGTCGGCGGCGACGCAAGCTGGCTTCGCTCGTTACGCTTCTTGTTCGAAGGTTTGCACGGATCGCGCACACATCCAGAACGAACGACGCCGGACAAACCGGCGTCGTTTCGAGTGCGTGCGTCGGTCGAGGTTATGCCTTGCTTGCAGCTTCCAGTTCGGCCACGCGTTTTTCCAGTTGCGCGACCTGTTCGCGGGCCCGGTCGAGGACGGCGCGTTGGGCGTCGAATTCCTCGCGGGTAACAAGGTCGAGGCGGCGCAATCCATGCGCCAGCACATCCCGAAAATTGGCTTCCATGTCATCTCGTGCCTGTGCCAGTCCCGGAGGAACCAGGGTAGCCAGCCGGTGCGCGAGTTGGTCTATGGAGTGCACGTCGATCATGTCGTTGCCTCGATGCGTGCACAGATTAGGCTGCCGGACTTGGCTCGCCAATCAGTGGACGCCGTGATGTGGTGTAGGAATTTTCCTACATGTTCATGCGTTCGTCCATGAACGCGGCTTCGCTCAACGATGATGCAGGCGACAGCGCCTTGCGGCATGGAACACCAGAGCGGCCTTCCATGGCCTGACTTTCCGAATTTATTGCGATCATCCCTGATCGCTGCACGTTCGATGGCACGACGAGTACGATTGCACCGAGGTACGAAGCGCCAGAGCGGCCTTCCGTGTGTGTGCTTGTGCGTTCGTCCATGAACGCCGTACCACAAGGCTTAGGCACGCTGTGGCGCATCAACCCTGATGAAACGCCAGAACGGCCTTCCGTGGCCTGACTTTCCACAACAGCGGCTTCGGGTGGAATGTTTATCAGCCTGTTCTCTCGGGTAAGCTTATGGCCATGAAACTGATTACCGCCATCATCAAGCCGTTCAAGCTGGACGACGTGCGCGAGGCACTGTCGGAAGTCGGGGTCAACGGCATCACCGTTACCGAGGTCAAGGGTTTCGGACGCCAGAAGGGCCACACCGAGCTTTATCGCGGCGCCGAGTACGTGGTCGATTTCCTGCCGAAAGTGAAACTCGAGATCGCGTTGCCCGACAATCTGGTCGAACGCGCGGTGGAAGCCATTACCCATGCGGCACGTACCGGCAAGATCGGCGACGGCAAGATTTTCATCTCGACGCTGGATCAGGTGATACGGATACGGACGGGCGAACTGGACGCCGATGCGCTTTGATTGTGATCATCCATGATCGCGGTTTCGTCGTGGGGCCAAGTCACCGGATCCGTTTCGGTTCACACACACCAGAGCGGCCATCCATGGCCTGACTTTCCACCAAAGCCGCTTCGAAGGGTTTGCCTTTAACAACAGCCGCTTCGAATGATTTTTTGAGATTTGATTTCTTACACGGGCTGCGTGGGCCGGATCCCGGCCAATACACGTCGATGGTGCAGTAGCAGCTTGCGTAGGCCGGTTCAAGCCCGCAGGGCGGAGCCGGCGTGACAGAGCGGCGCGCCATGCCGATCGGTTTCGACCAAGCCCATCCCATCGCCGGTTCCGTCGCTGCGCTCCTTGAACCGGCCTACGAAGCTGGCTGCTTGGACCGGATGTCCGTCAGGGCGCGACGATGGTGGAGCAGCAGCCCCGCGTAGTACGCGATGTAGTAGCCGAACCACAAGCCGAAGAATGCCATGGTCAACGGGCTGTGATGCCAGGCACCCGGCATCGGTGTGCCCATATGGGACATCTCGGGCCAGATCACCATGAAGCGATAAAGCAGCCTTGCCAACAGCAAGGTGGTCAACACCAGGCCGATCCATGGATTCGGCACATAGCAATCTTTGCTGCCGTCGATTTCGAAGCGGGTGAACCGCAGCCCCAGCCAACCCAGTGCGAGGCCTGCCACCAGGCCCGCGATCAACCATTCGGCAAGCAGCGGATTGCGAATGCCCTGCGTTGAAAACAGCACGATCAACACCGACAGGATCGCGACCCGAGTCCACATCCGCTTGGGGCGGATCAGCTGACGGCCGAAGTTGCGGCGCAGCCTGGCATAGAGGCGCCAGACGATCAGTGGCGCGATCACGATGGGGGCGATGACATTGGGTGACATGGGTTTCCCCTCGCATCCGATGAGTCTGCATTGTGACGAAAGCCGGTGCCCCTGTCTCGTGATGGCTGTCATGCGTCGCTGGTGAGCGCCGTGGGCGGGCAGCCCTGCGTCTACCTTTGACAGCGTGGACACCAATACGTCATCCGCTGGCCGACCACCTCTGAGCGAATCGCTGTGCCGCAAGTCCTGCACGGCTCGCCCGCGCGGCCGTACACGGCGAGCTCCTGTTCGAAATAGCCGGGCGCACCGTCGGGCGCAAGAAAATCCCTGAGGGTGGTGCCGCCGCGCGCGATGGCGTGTTCGAGGATGCGACGGATGGCTTCCGCGATGCGCGCATAGCGCGCACGCGACACCGCACCCGCCGCGCGTTTGGGGTGCACGCCGGCCGCGAATAGCGCTTCGCTGGCGTAGATGTTGCCAACGCCAACCACGATGGCTTGGTCCATCAGGAAAGTTTTCACCGCCGCGCTGCGCCCGCGCGACGCAGCCCACAGCCAGTCGCCGTCGAATGCGTCGCCGAGCGGTTCGGGGCCGAGGTTGCGCAGCAACGGGTGGATTTCACCGGGCTTCTGCCACAACAGGCAGCCGAACCGGCGCGGATCGTTGAAGCGCAGCGCTTGGCCAGAGTCGAAGATGATGTCGTAATGGTCATGCGCGCGGGGCGGCGTTGCCGGATCGACGATCCGCAACGAACCCGACATGCCAAGGTGCAGCAGCGCGCTGCCGGCTTCCGCATGCAACAACAGATATTTCGCGCGACGTTCGACCACGTCGATGCGCTGGCCCGGCAGCTTCGCCGTGATCGCGCTCGGAATCGGCCAGCGCAGATCCTTCCTGCGCAGCAGCACGCGTCCCACCGTGCGTCCAGTCACGAATGGTGCGATGCCGCGGCGGGTGGTTTCGACTTCGGGAAGTTCGGGCATAAGAGAGTAAAGGGTGAAGTCGGCCGCTTCGCGGCCTGTAAAGGGCAAAGA
>JBOHYW010000038.1:0-23845 GCA_050738155.1 Rhodanobacteraceae bacterium | reverse complement strand
CTACGTCGGTCTGTTCTTGTTCAAGGCCACAATGAACGTTGCGGCCGGCTTCGATACCGGATTGTCGTTTCACTACTTCACCAGAATTGTTCCAGGCTGGGTGAAAATCTACAGCGGTCGCAACGGTCGCGGTACGCTGCTGGGTTCCAGCTTCCTGACTTGGTCCGGGGTCAAGTGCGGAGGCTCACCATGCTGGAATTTCGTTGATCTGGCCTTCTCTGGCATCGCCAAGTCTGCGATCTTTTACGGCATCAACGGGTCCATCGGCTTCGATGATGTCACGCTCGGCGCTGCCTCGCCCGCAACCCCGGTCCCCGAACCCGCCGAGCTTGGCATGTTCGGCCTGGGCCTGCTGCTGATCGGCGCGTTCGTGGGCTTGCGTCGACGCACGAACTGAAGATCGATGGTTGGATCAACCCGCGAGGCACACAACCCCCGGCAACGGGGGTTGTTTCTATTCGGACGCATATCTGCGCCTCGCAATCGCGCGTTGGTGAACCGCTGGGCGAGCCGCCAAGAGCCGTGGTTTCCCAAGATGTCGGGATTCCTTACACCTAATACATCGCGTTTGATGGTTTGGGGCAGTCCGAATGACTGGAATGGCCAGATGAGCGAGCGGTAAGCCGAGCGTCTTGCCATCAGCCCCCCGCGAATCTGCAAAGTCACCGTGAGTCTGTCGATATTTCTTACAATCTCGGCGTTTCCGACGCACAGGCGAAAGGATATATGGCTATATTTCAGGCACTTGCGGTAATGGCACAGGGCTTGCTTTGATTACTGGGACCTGACCTTTTTCACCCAACTTTGGAATCAAAACAGTCATGAACACCATCAAATCTTTAGGCATGGTTGGATTGGCGATCACGGGCCTGTTTGCGGCCCAGGCGTTCGCCACCCCGGTCGCCTGCCCGGCAGGCTCTCAAGGCAGCCCCACCTGTATTTCCACCACAAACGGCTACGGCGAACCCACGCTGGAGCAACTCTTCGGCGCTGCCGGCACACCCGACAGCATTTTCTCGCAGGGCAACGGCATCAATCCGTATACCCAACAGCTGAATCCCGCCAGCTACTGGAGCATCAACGGCACTGGTGGTAGCGAAAATACGGTCATGCTGACGCTAACGGGGAGCGTACACGACCTGCAGTTCGGCATCTTCGACCCGACCAACACCGACAACAAGCTGGTGCTGTTCAATGGTGGCTTGAAAGGCTACACCACAACGCTGAAGACCAACGGCACCGGCGGCTTCGCGGCGACCTATTTCACGTCACCAAACCCCTTGGATCCATCAACGGGGCACGCTTCGGCCAGCTTCGGTGACGGCAACCTGTTCGGCTATTACCTGACGAGTGGCAACAACACCTACTACTCCGACCCCACTGGCCGTTCCCACGTCGTGACCTACGCTGGCGACGGATCCAACAAGGTCGCCATGACCAACGGTTGGTTCGAATCGGGTGAGTACCTGCAGGCCTGGGAAGACGGCAACGATTTCGACTACAACGACTTCGTGGTGATGGTGGAATCGGTGCATCCGGTTCCGGAACCCGCGGCGCTCGGCATGTTCGGTTTCGGCGTGCTGTTGCTCGGTGGTTTCGCGGCGCTGCGGCGCCGTTCGCTGAAAGCCTGAGCCAAGGCGCTCCTGCTTCCAGCGACGCTGATTTGTTTGCTGGTTTGACAATGGCCCGCCTTTTTGGCGGGCCATTTTTTTGTTGCAGCACCGCCACCCGCGTGACGGCTTGCTAAACTCGACACGTATCGATTCGCAGGGGTAGAACTACCGTCATGCAGCGGCTCAGGATTGATTTGATTGCAGCCGCGCGACCCAATTTCATGAAGGTCGCGCCGCTGTTCCATGCGCTGCACGACGAGCCGTGGTGCGACCTGCGGCTGGTGCATACCGGCCAGCACTACGACAAGAACATGTCGGACGCTTTTTTCAGCGACCTCGGTCTGCCGCGGCCCGACCTGCACTTGGGTGTGGGCAGCGGCAGCCACGCCGAACAGACCGCCAACGTGATGCTGGCCTACGAACGTGCGTGCCTCGAAGCTCAGCCGGACCTCATCGTGGTGGTCGGCGATGTCAATTCGACTGTCGCCTGCGCGTTGGTGGGTTCGAAGCTGCACATCACCGTGGCGCATCTGGAAGCCGGGTTGCGCAGCGGCGATCGCCGCATGCCGGAAGAAATCAACCGGCTGGTGACCGACACCTTGGCCGACATCCTGTGGGCACCTTCGCCGGACGGCGACGAGCACCTCGCCGCCGAAGGCGTGCCGCCAGAAAAGATCACCCGGGTCGGCAACATCATGCTCGATTCGTACGAGCTGATGCGCGAGCGCGTCGATGCGAGTGTTGAACGGCGCAAGCTCGGGCTGGAGGGTCGCGAATACGCAGCAGTCACCTTGCACCGTCCGTCCAACGTGGACGCAAAAGAACCACTCGCCGAGCTGGTCCGGCAATTGACCAGGATCGCGGCCAAACTGCCGCTGGTATTCCCGGTGCACCCGCGCACCCGCAAGAATCTGGAAGCGTTCGGGCTGTGGGCGGAATTGACGCAGGCATCGGGCGTGCAGATTGTCGACCCGCTCGGTTACATCGACTTCATGAATCTGGTCTGCGGCGCGCGCCTGGTCATCACCGATTCCGGTGGCGTGCAGGAGGAGACCACGTATCTTGATATCCCGTGTCTGACGTTGCGTACGACCACCGAGCGGCCGATCACCATTACCGAGGGCAGCAATCGGCTGGTGACTGCCGCCGAACTGGCGGCGGCGGTGGATGAAGTGCTCGACGGGCGCTGGCCGCATGGCCGCAAACCCGAACTATGGGATGGGCATACCGCGGCGCGTGTCGTCGCGGATATTCGGCGGCGGTTGCTGGACGCACCGGCGACCGAGGCGCAGGAGGCGGAGGTCGCCGAAAGTCATGCAAGGCGTGCAGGTGTCGGCACATGAATCGGCCGGGATGGACTTCATGATCGGCCTTGGGAGCTACGGTTTTCTTGCCGGGATTTCGCCTCCGGCTGCATCCCCCCGGCGCTGGCGCGCCGACCCCCTTCCTGCGGAAGAGGGTGCTTGCGTTCCTCCTTCGGAACGAAGCGGGATTAAGGAAGAGGGTGCTTGCCTTCCTTCTACGGAACGAAGCGGGATTGAGGAAGATGGTGCTTATCTTCCCCCTTCGGAACGAAGGGCGGAGCGGAGCGAACGCGCGCGCAGCGCGAGAGGGGATGGCTTTTTGATTCGTCAGCTTATTTCGCGCAGACAAGTAGCAGCGTTCCCCGGCGCCGGCGCGCCGACCCCCTTCCGTTGGAAGGGGATGGTTGTCTTCGCCCTTCAGCATGGAAAAGTGACCGGCTGAACGCCAACGAGCACACCGCACCAACGCTGCGAAGCATCCAGACATGCACGTCATCGTCATCGCCAGTTACTTGATCGCCGCCGCCGCGTTCCTCGCGGGTACGGCATTGTTGACGATCAGTTGGCGCGGCCAACGCACCGGCGTGCTGCTGATCGTGGCGACACTGGTCTCGGCGCTGTGGGGTGTATCACTGGCAGCCGCCGAGTGGCAACACACCATGGCGATCAACTGGGTGTTGCTGGCCGAAATCCTGCGCTACGGCGCCTGGCTGGTTTTCCTGGGCGCCTTGTTTGGCGCCTGGCCGACATCGGGCCTGCTACGTGGCTTGCGCACGCTGGTGCACGCACTGTGGATCCTGCTGGCGTTGTACTGCCTGTTGCCGGCGACCGGACTGGCGCATGCTGTCGGGCTGCCGTTCGGCGTCGGCGTACCGTTGGTCGGGGTGCTGGTGCTGGCGTTGATCGGCCTGGTATTCCTCGAACAGCTCTATCGCAACGTCCAGCCGGGGCAGCGCTGGGCGCTCAAGTTTCTGGTAATCGCGCTCGGCGCGATGTTCGCCTACGACATCTTTCTGTATTCCTACGCGGTGCTGTACCGGCAGTTCAACATCAGCGCGTGGGCGGCACGCGGATTCATCGATGCGTTGCTGGTGCCGCTGTTGCTGGTAGCGGCGGCGCGCAATCCGAAGTGGTCGCTGGAAGTGGGGGTATCGCGACGCGCGGTGTTTTATTCCACCAGCCTGTTGGTGGTCGCGTTCTACATCATCGCCACGGCGATCGGCGGCTATTACGTGCGCCTGTACGGCGGCAACTGGGGCAAGGTCGCGGAAATCACGCTGATCTGCTTTGCGCTGCTGATGGTGCTGCTGTTCACGTCCTCCGGCCAGGCACGTTCGCGGCTGCGGGTATTCCTGCACAAGAATTTCTTCAGTTTCCGACATGACTACCGCGAAGAATGGCTGCGGCTGACGACAGCGCTCTCGGCCACCGACACCGAGTTGCCGCTGCGCGTGGTGCACGCGATGGCACAGACCATGGACAGCCCGGCCGGCGCGCTGTTCTTGCGTGGCGATGATGATGAATTCGTATCGGAAGCCAGCTGGAATATCCCGGCGGCGGCCCTGAAGTTTCCGGCCACGCTACCCGCGTTCGAATTCATGCGCGCGCGCCAATGGATCTACAACCTGAACGATCCGCCGCCGCTGGGTCGCGAACGACTGCGCGCGCCCGCCGAGCTGGCCGGGCTGCCGCGCGCCTGGCTGCTGGTGCCGTTGGTGCTGGCAGATCGGCTGATCGGATTCGTGGTGCTGGCGCAAGCCCGCGCACCACGCGCATTCGACTGGGAAGACCTCGATTTGCTGCGCGCCGCCGGCAGCCAGGTCGCCGGCACCCTGGCGCAGGCGGCGGACGCGCGGCGGCTGGCCGAGGCGCGCCAGTTCGAAGGCTTCAACCGGCTTACCGCGTTCCTGATGCACGACCTCAAGAACATCGCGGCACAGCAATCGCTGTTGCTGCAGAACGCCGAACGCCACAAGCACAACCCGGCCTTCATCGATGACATGCTGAACACCGTGGCCAATTCAGTACAGCGCATCGCACGGCTGCTGGAACAGTTGCGCGGCGATGCGTCGCCGGCCACGCAGGGCCGCCTGCAACTGGCGCGGGTGATCGACAAGGCATTGGCCGAATGCCGCGCGCAAGCACCGCTACCCGAATTGTCGGCGCCGACTCCTGCAGAGCTGTGGGTGCGCGCCGACACCGAGCAACTCGCCACGGTTCTGGGGCATGTAATTCGCAACGCACAGGATGCGGCGGGCGCGCATGGCCATGTTACGCTGACGGTGCAGCGCGAATCCGACTCCGGGGACGCCGTGATCGAAATTGAAGATGACGGATCGGGCATGGACGAGGACTTCATCCGCAACCGGCTGTTCAAGCCGTTTTTTACCACCAAGGCGAGTCGTGGCATGGGCATCGGCGCCTATCAGGCCCGCGAATACGTGCGCTCGCTGGGCGGCACGATGCGCGTGGACAGCACGCCCGGACAAGGCACCCATTTCTTCATCCAGTTGCCGCTGGTCGAACCCGCCGACGACATCCCAGCGGCTGCCCCGTTGAGGGCCACGTCATGAGCCAGGAAAAGCAATCGTGTCTGTTGATCGTCGAGGACGACGCAGGCTTGCAGAGCCAACTGCGCTGGAGCTTCGACCATTACGAAGTGGTGATCGCGGGCGATCGAGCAACCGCGCTGACTGAGCTGCGCCGCCACGAACCAGCGGTCGTGCTGCAGGATCTGGGGCTGCCGCCGGATGCCGCCGGCACCGCCGAGGGTTTCGCGACGATCACGGAAATCCTCGAGGAAGCCCCGCATACCAAGATCATCGTGGCTACCGGCAACGGCGACCGCGACAACGCGGTCAAGTCGATCGGCTGCGGCGCCTATGATTTCTGTTCCAAACCACTCGATCTCGACATCCTGCGCCTGATCGTCGATCGCGCTTTCCGGGTACACGAACTCGAGGCCGAAAATCGCAAGCTACGCAGCCAGTCGACCGCCGCGCTGGAAGGCATCATCGGCAGCAGCCAGCCGATGCTCGAAGCCTGTCGACTGGTGGAGAAGGTCAGCCCCACCAATGCGACCGTATTGCTGCTCGGCGAAACCGGCACCGGCAAGGAATTGTTCGCGCGCGCAGTGCACCGACTGAGCGCGCGCCGCGATGGCCCGTTCGTCGCGATCAACTGCGCGGCGATCCCGGAAAATTTGCTGGAAGCCGAATTGTTCGGCTACGAGAAAGGCTCGTATACCGGCGCGCACAAACAGACCAAGGGCAAGATCGAATTGGCCTCAGGTGGCACCTTGCTGCTCGACGAGATCGGCGACATGCCGGTCTCGCTGCAGGCCAAGCTGCTGCGCTTCCTGGAAGAACGGTCGGTGGAGCGCATCGGCGGGCGCGAAGCGATCCCGGTGGACGTGCGCATCATCTGCGCGACCCATCAGGAACTGCCGACGCTGATCGCCGACGGACGCTTCCGCCAGGATCTGTTCTATCGCGTCAGCGAAGTGAGCATCCGGCTGCCGCCGCTGCGCGAACGCGCCGGCGACACGATACCGCTTGCGCAACATTTCCTGGAGCAGGCCGCCAGCCGCCACGGACGCGCGGTGCGCGGATTCACGGCCAAGGCGCTCAAGGCGATCGAGGCATATCCGTGGCGCGGCAACGTGCGTGAACTCGAGAACGCGATCAACAGCGCGGTCATCATGGCCGACGGCAAACAACTCGGACCCGACGCGCTGCACCTTGGCGCAACCGGTGAGGATGTCCTCGACCTGCGCCAGGTACGCAACTCGGCCGAAAAACGCGCCATCCAGAGGGCCATGACCCAGTCGGGCAGCAATCTTTCACGGGTCGCAAACCTGCTCGGCGTGAGCCGGCCGACGCTTTACGATCTTCTGGACAAACATGGCTTGAAAAAGCCTTCCGAATAGACGCGGGCTTGCAAAATCGTGGGTCACCTGCACGCAGGCTCCTACGCAAACCGCTGTCGCAGGAGCCAGCGTACTCGCGACAAGCTGCACACGGCCTTCTGCGGGCACAGCGAAATGAGCGATAGCAAAAACGAGGACAGGAACATGCGCATGATCAAGCTGGACACACGGGCCCTTCGACGTGGCTTGTCGTTGCTTTGCGCAGTCGCGTTGCTGGCTGGCTGCGGCCTCGCCGGCGGGCATGGCAGCCTCAGTGCCGGCAGCAAATACCAGGCCGAAGGCAAGTATCGCGCGGCCTACATCGAGGCCAAGAAAGTCCTGCAGAAAAACAACAAAAGCGGCGATGCATGGCTGTTGCTGGGACAGTCTTCACTGATGCTCGGCGACGCGAAGGACGCCTTGAACGATTTGCACAACGCCAAGACGAACGGCGTGCCGGAGCAAAGCCTGGTGGTGCCCACTGGACGGGCGCTGCTGGTGACGCGCCAGTTCGACGAATTGTTGAAGACGCTGCCCGCCGATGGATCTTTCACTCCGGAAGTGAAGGCGCGCGTACTGGTGTTGCGGGGCAGCGCACAACTCGAGCTCAAGCAACCGCAAGCGGCGCAGCAATCGTACGAGTCCGCGCTGAAACTGGACCCGAAGGAACCGCGCGCACTGGTGGGGCTCGCAAGATTGGCCGGCATCGCGAACAACACCGGTTCCGCGAACGATTACGTGCAGCGGGCGCTGGCGGCGGCACCCGACAGCCCGCAAGCATGGATCGCGAAGGGCGATCTTGCATTCGACAACCACGATTTCGGCGGCGCCGAAACCGCGTACCAGAAAGCGCTGGATTTGAAACATCCCGACTGGCTGCCGCAGGAGCACTTCTACACCCTGGCGCGGCTGGCCAATGTGCAGGCACAGCGCAACGAACTCGACAAGGCGCTGACGAGCATCAAGGCGCTCGAAAAGGTGTCGCCGAAGCAACCGTATCCGCATTACCTGCACGCGGTGGTGTCGTACAAGCAGGGGCACCTGGACGACGCGGTTTCCGAATTGCAGCAGGTGCTCAAGGTATCACCCGACAACGCCCAGGCGCAGATGCTCATGGGCGCCGTCAACTATGCGAAGGCCAACTACGGGCAAGCCGAGATGTACCTCAGCAACGTGATGGGCATGGACAGCAAGAACGTCCCTGCCCGCAAGTTGCTGGCGCTCACGTTCTACCGCGAAGGCCGTTCGAAGCAGGCGCTCGACACCTTGCGCCCGGTCGTGCCGGGCACGCCGTCCGACGCCGAACTGCTGGCGCAGCTGCAAAAAGCCACCGCGGCGGGCGCTGGCATGCCGGGGGAAGCTGCCTCCAGCGGCGCGCCGGCGAGTCCGTTCACGCGCGCCGGCAAGGCGCTGGTCAGCGGCAATGAACCCGAAGCCATCCGCCTGCTACAGGCGATCCCGGCCGGCAACGCCTCCACCGAAGCGCGGCGCACCAGCATGCTGGCGATGGGTTATCTGCGCGAGAAGCACCCGGACGAGGCAGTCAAGGTCGCGGCCGACTATGCCGCAAAGCACCCGAAGGACAGCGCCGCGCACCTGCTGTACGGCACCACGTTGGTTGCGACCGGCAAACGCAAGCAGGCGCGCGCCGAATATTCCGAGGCCTACAAGCTCGACCCGAACAGCATCGCTGCGCTCCTGAGCATGGGCAGCCTCGACGTCCTCGAAGGCCACGACAAGGATGCCGTCGGTCGTTATCAAATCGTGTTGAAAAAGGATCCGCACAACGCCGTGGCGATGGCCGCGCTCGGAACCCTCTCGGCACGCAAGGGCGACAAGGCACAAGCCATCAAGTGGTTCAAGCAAGCCATCGCCGCCGCGCCCAAGTACCCCGCCGCTTACGTCGGCCTGGCACAGTTGTACAACCAGAGCGGCAAGTTCGATGAAGCCGCCGGAGTCGCCAAGCAGCTCGTCGCGGTCGACCCGCACAACCCGGCCGCATTCAACGCGCTCGGGGCGGCCGAACTCAATGCCGGACACCATGACCAGGCCTTGAAGCCACTGCAGCAGGCGGTGAACCTCGCGCCGCAAGCAACCAGGTTCCGCACCAACCTGGCACGTGCGCAGATCCTCAACAAGGACGCCAAGGGCGCCGCGCAGAACCTCGACGAGGTGATCAAGGCCGAGCCGGGCAACGTGACCGCAGTGGCGCTGCGGGCATTCCTGAAATTACAGGACCATGACTCGTCGGGCGCGCTCTCGCTGGCGCAAACGCTGCAGAAACAGACTGCCACCAAGGCTGCCGGGTTCGCGCTGGAAGGTGACCTGTACATGGCCAACAAGTCGTACAGCGACGCCGCGAAGGCCTACCAGCAGGGTCTGAAGGTCCGCTACGCCCGGCCACTGGTGGTCAAGAGTTTCCAGGCGCTCAGCGCGAGCGGCGCGAAACAACCGGAACGCGTGCTGCAGGACTGGCTTGGCAAGCACGCCGACGATGCCGCCACGCGCCTGCTGCTGGCCCAGTATTACCTCGGCCATGCACAGAATACGCAGGCCGCCGGCGAATACCAACGCGTGTTGAAGCAATATCCGTCCAACATCGATGCGCTCAACAATCTCGCCTGGATCTACGCCGAGCAACACAAACCCGAAGCGGTGAAGCTGGCCGAGAAGGCCCACAAGCTGGCGCCGGATTCCCCCGGCATCGCCGACACCTATGGTTGGGCGCTGGTCGCCAACAACCAGCCGAAAACCGCGCTGCCGATCCTCGAGCAGGCCGCCAAGGCGGCACCCAAGTTGCCAGCCATCCAATATCACCTGGCCGTCGCGCAAGCCCGCACCGGCGACAAGACAGGCGCCCGCACCACGCTCGAGGCGCTGCAGAAATCGGGCACCGATTTCCAGGACAAACAGGCGGCCGAAAAGCTCTACAAGGAGCTGGGCGGCGCGGGCGGCGGGGCCGGCAAGTAGGCAAGTTCGCGCAGGACAGGTACCAACCCACCTTCGGCGATAACCAAAGGCGGGATCGGCACCTTTGCAGGTTGGGCTGATTTGTAGGTTGGGCTGAGCTCGCGAAGCCCAACGCGGGCGAAGCGTGCCGTTGGGGTTCGCATGAAACCGCTCACCCCAACCTACTTGCTGTACCTAGAGTCAGAAAAACCCAAGCCGATTGCTCACCCTCTTCCGAAGGAAGGGGGTCGGCGCGTCAGCGCCGGGGGGATGCGCACACGCGCCTTGCAAAACTTCCTCGCCCCCCGAAAAGCCATCCCCCTCTCGCGCTGCGCGCGCGTTCGCTTCGCTCCGCCCTTCGTTCCGAAGAGGGAAGGCAAGCAAATCAAATCTGGAATCAGCCAGGTCGAACGGTGATCAGGTTTACCGATTGGCCAGAAAAAATCCCAGGACGATCAACCCGACGCCAATCACCCAGCCTGCGCCCATCGTCACCAGCAGGCGCGCAATGCGGGTGCTCTGCAAGCGCCAATAGAGGTCGGTCAGCAACATCCACAGCCCGGTGAAAACCGCCACCGCGAAAATGCCCCAGCCCAGGTGGCCGGATACCCACAGGAAGTCGTTCATGGGCGGCCCAAGCCTTCGGCGACTTCGGTTTCTCCGGCCCATACGCGATCCCCCGTGCGCACCAACAACTTGGTGGTAGCGGGCAATTCGAGCACCACGGTGCTGCCAAGCAGAATCCTGCCGACCCGCTGGCCGCGTTCTATTTCTTCCCCTTCACCGACCCAGATCTCGATACGCCGTGCCGCGACACTGGTAATCAGGCGCACGGCAACCAAGCCGGCAGCGGTCGCGATCACCAGGCGTTTTTGCACCGGACAAGTTTTCGCGCGCAGGAACGCAAACTCGCGGCCTTCCCCATCCATGAATCCATCGCCGTGCGATTCCACGCTGACGACCCTGCCCGCAACCGGGCTGCGTTGCACGTGCATGTCCCAGAAGCTGAGCGCAATCACGAGGTAGCGGATTCCATCGCGCTCGTCCGCGCTGGTAACCAGCCCGTCCGCCGGGGCAATCAGGCCGTTGCCCGGTGGCGCCACCCGCTCGGGATCACTGTAAAAGTGCCCGAGGAATGCGCGCTGGTACTTGCCCTTCTTCAACCAGCCGCGGATTTGCATTTCCGGCCAGCGCTTGCGTGGCGGCAGCCAGCGTCGGGCCAGTGGCGACGGATACGGAAAATAAAACGCCGCGAGCGCCACGGCCGCCGCCAACAGACACAGAACGGCGATTTGCAGGATGAGTATCGTCATTTCCCTTCTTGCTGTGGGTGGATGCCGGCTCACCCGCGTACGCGTTTGATTATTCCCACGCGAGAACCGTAGGGTGGATCAAGGCGCGAGTGCGGCAGCGCTTGCGCCGGATCCGCCGCAAGCGTACCGGCAAGCGAGAGTGGCCGCCAGCAAAATGAAGCACGGTATTTACGGATCGAAGCCGGCCGATCGATTCGATAACAGCCCTCACTGCGAAACCGGTTCTGCCGTGTTGGTCTGGTTCTGCACGCAACTTGCATCCAGCCGCGCAAAGTTCGACACTCGGCTGATTCGGAGACCGGTGGGTTGCCGGTGGGAGTTCAGAGGCACCAAGTGACCGATCTCACCGAGTCGCCCCGCAAGCGGGGCATCCTCGCCGAACTGCGCCGCCGCAACGTATTCCGCGCCGCGGCGATCTACATCGCGGCGGCGTGGGCACTTTCGCAGGGCATTGCGCAACTCGCACCCGCATTCAACGCGCCCGACTGGGTGACCCGCTGGTTCGTGATTGCCTGTGCAATCGGTTTTCCGTTCTGGGTCGCGATCGCGTGGTATTACGAGCTGACTCCGGAAGGCCTGAAGCGCGAAAGCGAGATCGATCGCAGCCAGCCAGCGAGCCGCGCCAGCCGCAAGCTGGATTTCTGGATCATCGGCGTGATGGCATTGGCCATCGTCCTGCTGGTAACCAATCAATTCGTGTTGCACCGCGACGCGACCAGCATCGCGAACACGGCCAATAGCAAGGCAATCGATGCGAAGCTTGCCAAGATTCCGTTCAAATCTGTCGCCGTGCTGCCACTGGTCAACGAGAGCGGCAGTCCCAAGCAGCAATACTTTTCCGACGGCCTGTCCGAAGAACTGATCTCCGACCTCACCCAAATCAACGGGCTGAAGGTGATCGGCAAGTATTCCAGCTTCAAGTTCCGCGACAGCAAGGACAGTCCGGCCGAGATCGGCGCGACGCTGGGCGTAGCGCACTTGATCCAGGGCTCGGTGCGTCAGCAGGGCGATCGCATACGCGTCACCGTCAGCATGATCAGCGCAAAAGACGGCACCAGCGTGTGGTCGCACAGCTACGATGAACCACTCAAGGACGTGTTTGCAATCCAGTCGAAGGTCGGTCAGTCCGTAGCCGCGGCGCTCAAGATCAAGCTGCTGGGCCATGTCATTGTTGCGAGCGACAAGCCTCCCAGCGGCAACATCGAAGCCTATCAGCTCATGTTGCAGGGGCGCGCCATCATGCGCCACGGCACCGAAGCCAGCATCCGCCAAGGCATCGCCTTGTACAGGCAAGTGCTCAAGCTCGATCCCGATTACGCCTACGTCTGGGGGCTGTTGTCCAATGCCTCGGTCAACCTCGGCGTGGCATTCCTGACCGGCGATGCGCGCCAACAGGCCTATACAGAAGCGCGCGTGGCCGCGGCCAAGGAGCAAGTGCTGGCACCCAACGCGGCACACACCTACGCCAACCGCGGTTGGTTGCTGGCGGTCGTCGACAACGATCCAGCCGGTGCACTGGCCGCGTACAAACGCGCCTATGCGTTGGCTCCAAACGATACGACCACCATGAATTTCCTGGCCGCCGGACTGGCGATCCTGGGTCAACTGCCGGCGGCCGTCGACATGTACCGCAAAGCCGTCGCGAGCGACCCCCTGCGCGTCGACATTTATGCCAACCTGGCGCTCGCCCTGCTGGGGCAGCACCAGCTTGATGCCGCCCAACAGGTAATCCACAAGGCGCTGACTCTGCAGCCCGACTACCCGATGCTGTATGCGAACCTGGCGGTGGTCGACATCCTGCGGGGCGACGCCGCAGCCGCGAAACAGAACGCCAGCAAGGAAAACGATCCGGTGTACGGGCCATGGGCCATGGCACTTGCGCAACAGATCGACCCGGACCACCAGAAAGCCGATGCGGCGCTGCGGAATTACATCGCGAAACAAGGCAAGAACCAACCTTACCTCGTTGCCGACCTGTACGCGCTGCGCAAGCAACCGGACAAGATGTTCGATTGGCTGCAGCGGGCCTGGACGCAGCGTGATCCGACCCTCTCCAACAATCTGCTCACCGATCCATTCGTGCTCGCCTACCAGCACGATCCGCGCTTCGCTGCCTTGTGCAAGCAGGCCGGTTTGCCCCTGCCGGACCACGCCCTCACTGCCGCGGCCAGCGTCGACAGGCTTTGAGCAACAACTGGTTTGGTGAACCAGCGCGGCCATCGGAGCCACGCGCGACAGCAGATTCGCAAGGAGACCTTTACACCTGCGTATCGACCCCATGCAGCGCGCAAGTGCGCGCAAAACATTGGGTTGAGCGATTATCCGGCCGCAAGGCCGACGTCGAGCCGTCGAAAAAATTTACGAATTGCGTGGCTCGCCCGCTTCGTCCCACAATAAAAACAACGAGTTACTTTTTGGCACATCTAATGCAGCACCGGAACCTGCCGGGCAGGGATTCGATTTCGCGATTTCTCCACACGGTTCGTGAATCAGAGGGTATTTACCGATGAAACCTTATTGGGCTTTGGCACTCGCAGCCTTTGTTCTCGTGCTTGTCGCACCGAGCGCCTTAGCAATCCGTGTGATATTCGATCCACCGCCGCCGCAACCGCTCACCAGCACCGCCTCGCCAAGCAGCACCGACTGCACCCAAAGCGCCAACGGCTTGAACAACTACACACCATGCAACATCAGGCAAGCCGACACGCCTTATACGGTGGCGTTCGTGGGGTGTTCGACGCTCTCCGGGCTGAACCCCCAAGTCACTGGAGGCTGGTGCCTTTACCTTGACAACGTGACCGGCGGACCGCTCAGCACGTTCACGTTCCAGTTCTCCGCTCCCGGCGGCGGCTCGCTGGACGGCACGAATGAGCTTTCTTGCAGCAGCCGACCCGCGGGCTTCGCTTCGGACAACTGCCCGGATAACGCGTCGTTCAATGCCGGCGACCCGCTCAACCTGACCTTTTTCGCGCCGATTGCCAACAACACGAACTTTTATCTGATTACCGATTTCAATAACCAGCCGGACCCGGCCAGCGTCACCGCAGCGGTACCCGAACCGGGTGAATTGGGCTTGTTCGGATTGGGTCTGCTTGTGCTCGGCGTGGGTTACGGCTGGCAGCGGCGGCGCCAACGACTCCAAAACCCATGAGGCGATGAAACGAGGAGCAGCCTGCCGGAATCGGCCCGCTGCATTCGCCTGATGAGGCAATCCCCGGCAACGGGGATTGCTTTTTTAATCCGATGCACCGCCGGGCTGCCTCGGTGATGGGCATGGACGGCGCGAGGCTCCCCAGGGATGCGTTGCTCAAACCACGCTCTTGGTTGAGCCAATGCCGGCTGGCGTAGAAGCTCGGCGGCAAAATCCGGGAGCAGCCATCAGAGCCGGGTTGAGTTGGGCCGAGCGGTAGACGCCTTCGCCGATACTGGAAATTCCGCAGCAGCAGGATACCGCCTTATGCTGTTCGTGGCGCTAAGTTGAACTTGCCGTTTCGGCTGAAATTCGGCTTGGTCGGAAGCGCCTTCCAATATGCCAGCGCCTTGTCCGTTCCCGGAGCACCGGTGTTGGCGGCACACACCGTCGCGGCACCCGCCATGGCGGGATACGCTTCTGGCGACCGGATATAACCGAGATAATCAGCCACGCCATTGACGCACTTACCGCCCCATTTGCCGCCCGACTTCGCGTAATAGGCGTTGACCGCGTTGAATGCTTCTTCAACCGTTCCGGCGGAAACCAAGGCGTCGGCATTGGCATCCGTGAAGCCGTTCAGCGTGAGTGATTCGCGCACCATTTCCGGAAAGTCCGTCATACGCCTGCCATCTTTACCTTTGACGATAATGTAGTAGACGGTTTGCACCAGCGAGAAAGGATACGTGTACCAAGTGGCAATAAACTTCGCCAGGAATTGTGCAAACGGCATCCATTCCGGGTTCTTGTGCGCGACGGCGTCCATGGTGGTCAGCAGGTAGAACTGCATCCAGGTGGCCGTACCTCGCTGGCCACCGTCCGCAACGGACGCGCGCGGATAACTGGTACTCACGTCGTAGATACCAAACGGATTGGTCGCATGTGCCATGGCGATCGGCAGGTTGCGGGCCGTTTCCTCCGCAAAATACTTGGTGTCGGAGCTGATATGACTCGCCATGAACAGGTTGCGCAGGCACCATGCGAAACGGCGTTGTGCGCCCAATGCAACGCCCCCCTTTGCCGTTTCAAGCGGGCTGATCTCAAGCAACGGGAAATTGGACCAAAAGCTCGCGTGATCGCGATCGCGGGCAGTACCGGTAACCATGGCCGCAAGCAGTGCGTAGCTGGTCAGGTGCGCACCATTGGGCACCATCGGTGATGCCGTGGTGTGCCATGATTTTGGGCCACCCTTGCCCACGATCAGGGTGTCACCGTCATAGCTGCCGCCATAGGGCGCCAACTGATTGTTCTTGTAATTATGTACCTGTGCCTGCGGCAACGTTGTCGTGCCGGGATACTTGTGGATGTCCACGATGTGGCCCGTGTCCGGGTCCGACACATACACCATGCCCCATCCGCCGATATGGTCTTCGGTGCGGCGGATGACCGCCCACGTTCCATCGCTCGGATTGGTGATGAACGCCATGTTCCACACCGACATGTAGCTCAGATCCGGGCGTGCGCCACCTTGCCCCATTGTCCGGGTGGTGGCGTTACCGAGACCGTTGAAGCTGTAGTCCATGTGCGAATCGTCCCACGGCGCCTGCGGATCGCGCGCATAGCTCGGCAACAACGACCAGTCGATCCGGCTTGCGTCCCACCCGACCTGCTTACCGTAGCGGATGGCCGGGCAGCGGCAGCCGCGCCAGAAATCAAACCCGCCATCCGCTTTGCTGCTTGGTGGAACCGGTATGTTCTTGCCGTCGTAGGTCGCCGTGACCGAGCGGAAGTTGATGTAGTCGTAGGCATTGTCCAGACGCGTTGCCCCGGCCTCCACGCAGTCGGCGTAAAACCATGCCTGAAGCCCGCGGTGCGGGTTACCGTCCGCATCCGTGAATGTGACGACCTTGGCCGCTACAGTTGGATCATCGCCCACGCGTGCCCGCGCAATCCAGGTGTGGTCCTTGTCTACCAGTGTCATGACGACAAGATGCCCGTCGGTGTCGCCTGGCCTGGGTGCCCGCGTGGCAGCAAGTACACGCCGTAGAGGTACTACGGTAGCTATGCCGAGCAAGCCCATGATGCCCTGCAAAAAGCGCCGGCGCGAAAACGGAAACGGCTCGTGCATCAATGTATCTCCTGGCCAGCATCGGACGACACAATACTCTGATTCGAGATTCTGGTGGATGCACCGCGTGCCCGGCTTGCCGGTTGCACGCAAGTGCGCAGGCTCTTTGGCCAGGTTTCGTATTGCAGCATCAACGGAACGGGTGAGCCAGTCATCGTGTTGTTCAATTTTCCAAGGCCGCTTCTCTCTCCTGCGGGGGGCAACGCAACCGGAGATCGACGATCATCAGGTTTGTACAAATATCGTCCGGCCGCCCTGCAACACGGGCCCGACCTCCGCTACAAAACCCGTCGTAATACTACCTCCACCGCCAATGCCCGCCCCAGTGCACCGGCATCGGTCAATCGCTGTGGATCGAGCAATGGATCGATCCACCACTCCCCCGGCAATAGCCGCCGGTACTGTTGAAGATGTGCCGGCGCCACGCGAACATGATGCAGGTGGCGGCGCACTGCGTTGATGGATGGACGCATGCGCACGGGGCGCGCGCAGTTTAGCCATTCGGTCAACCGCGCCTTGTGGTCGGGGCCATCGGTAAACCGGAAGCCGTACCCCGAGGGTAGCGCGGCGATGCCTTCGTGAAGCGCAACCATCAGACGGCTTTCAAAGGCGCCAGCATTTTTCCAGCGCAATGGCACGCGTTGCGCCAGCCGTATGGACTCCGGATCCACCAGCGGGGTGGCATAGTAACCGTGGCGTACCGACACACTGTTGTTGACGCTCATCCAGTAGTGGCAGCGAAACAGTGGATAGATCAACTCGACCTGCGAGCGCGTCAGGCGCGCATTTCGCTCGGTGGAGAGTCCGAGGATCTGCAGAATGGACGCGGCCAATCGTTGCTGGTAATCAGACAAACCGCGCGGCCTGCGAAAAACTCCACGGCTGAACCCGCGATAGAACACCTTCACGATTTCGCCGGCGGTAAACCGGCGATCCGGAAGATGGAAGAAATTGCGGAAAATTTCGCCGCCACCACCGTTCAATGCAATGGACCCTCCGGCGTTCTGCTGTAGGCGGGTCTCGCGGTCGGCGCCCGGATCGTGAATGCCGTCACTGGGGAGGCCGTCAAAAAAAAGCGCGCTTTGCTCCAGCGCTTCGATGTCCGGCGCCGGAAACTGTCGATCGATGGTGCTCTTGTCGACGACATCGAGCGCCTGGCCCATCGCATTCGCCACCACCCTTGCCACGGCCACATCGGCAGAGCCCGGGCTGCCGTACACGAACAGGTGCGGACGCGAACCGACGTCGAGCAGGCCCGCGACGATCAGGCGTGAGTCGAATCCGCCGGACAGCGCCGCATTGATCCGATCGGGAAAGGCCGACGCCACTTCGACGGATATCTTCCGCAGATGGTCGGCCACCGTCTCCACGGCTTCATTGATGGAGCCGAAATCCGGCGCCCCGGAACCGAACCCGTGGGGGAAACGTTGCCAAGTACTTCTGGGCTTCAGGTCATGGGCCGTGCCCAACGGAAGCAGGCTGACTCCGCGCACCACCGACTGGTTTGAATGCGCCGCGCCCAGCAGCACGTATTCGATGGCGGACGCCTCATCGATGTCGACGCTGTCCATGTAAGCACAGGCGGCGAGCCAACTGGTACTGAAAAAGCAACCGTCGGCACTGGCATGTATGCGTACGAATCCCAAGCCATCATTCAACAACCAGACGTGATCGCCGGATTTCAGGAACAGCGCAAAGTTGCCGCGCAACTCGCTTTCGTCCACCGATCCGGTGGCAGCGACTTCCTTTGCCAAAGCCTCCAGGGCACGCGCGCCAAATTGGCCCCGGTACCAAAGCGGCCCAACGCAGCACGCGAATTCCCGATCACTGCGGTAACTGCAATTTTCGGTTTGCAATTGGCGCGGATTCGAGCACGCGGTCAATTCACCGCCATCCCATTCGAAGCGCTCGGCCGGCGCGAAGCCTTGTCGCTCCAACGAGCGCGCGGCGCGGGCTTGTCCTGTGGTACTACCTCCCGACAGGAAAACCGATAGCGCGTTCAACATCGGTGCGCTACCTCGCCGGCGAGCGATGATACGGATACGTCACGCCGGCACACCGATCGCCGCACCGAGATGCTCCGCAATGTACTGTTGGCTTCGCTCGGTCAAATAGGGATGCATCGGCAGACTGACGACGTTTGCCGCGACGGCATCGCCAACAGGAAGCGCGGCATCGCTGGCGACTGCCGGCTGCCGATTGAGCGGGATCGGATAATGCACTGCCGTGGGGATGCCAGCCGCCTTGAGCGTTGATTGCAGATGCTCGCGGTTCGCAACCTGCACCGTGTACTGTGCCCAAGCGCTCACGTTGTGCGGCTCCACGTATGGCACCGTCGTTACGCCAACCGACGACAACAGGCGGCTGTAATTGTCCGCCACCCGCTGGCGGGCGGCTATCTCATCATCAAGGATATTCAACTTCTCCAACAGGATCGCTGCTTGCAGCGTATCCAGCCGGCTGTTCATGCCCACCCGCACATGGTGGTAACGACGATCCTGGCCATGCCGCGCGATTTGCCGCATGTCTTTCGCAAGCTCGTCATCATTGGTGAAGATGGCCCCGCCGTCTCCGTAACAACCGAGCGGTTTGCTGGGAAAGAAACTGGTACAGGCGATGCAGGTCAGGTTGCCGCTCTTGCGGCCCTTGTAACTCGCACCGAAGCTCTGCGCCGCATCCTCGATGACGGGAATGCCGTTCTGCGACGCAACCGTGTTGATGGCATCGAAGTCGGCGCACTGTCCGTACAGTGATACGCCGATGATGGCCTTGGTGCGCGGGGTGATCGCCGCTTCCAGCAGCGATGCGTCGAGGTTGTAGGTACGCGGATCGATGTCGATGTAGATCGGCTTGGCACCCAACACTGCGGTAGTTTCCGCCGTGGCGATATAGGTGAAGCCCGGCATGATGACTTCGTCGCCGACGCCGATTCCCAACGCCATTTGCGCGATCTGCAGTGCGTCGGTGCCGTTGGCAACCGAAATGCAGTGGCGCGCGCCGGTATAGGCGGCGAGTTTTTGCTCCAACTCGGCGACTTCCGGCCCCAGGATAAATTGGCCGTGTGCCAGCACGCGCTGGATGGCCGTATCGATTCCGTCCCCGATGCGTGCGCGTTGGGCCTGCAGGTCAACGAAATCGATCATCCCCATTACTCCGATTTGGCCACAACCCCGGCTTTCAATGTATAACGCGCGCCGGTATGTACGCAGAGCGCCTCGCCATCGCCTTCGAGCGGTAAATCCAGGCGCTCGCCGAATTCGCTCATCCAGCCGATCTGGCGCGCCGGCACGCCAGCCATCAACGCATAGGCCGGTACGTTCCGCGTCACCACTGCACCCGCACCAACGAAGGCAAATGCACCGACCGTGATGCCGCAGACGATCGTGCAGTTGGCGCCGAGCGTCGCGCCCTTGCAAACCCGCGTATCCCGGTATTCGTTTTTGCGCTCGATCAGCGAGCGCGGATTGTAGACATTGGTGAACACCATGCTCGGGCCGCAGAACACGCCTTCTTCCAGCATGACGTTGTCATACACCGACACGTTGTTCTGGATCTTGCAGCGGTCGCCGATGACCACCCGGTTGCCGACGAACACGTTCTGTCCCAGCGACACGCCACAGCCGATACGCGCTCCCCCGCAGACGTGCACGAAGTGCCACACCCGCGAATCATCGCCAATTTGCGCACCCTCGTCGACAATGGCGGTCGGATGGGCGAAATAACCCATGGCATTTCCTCAGGCCGCGACGTTCTTCAGGAAGGGATGGTAATCGCCTTTCAGGCCGATCGGTTTGGCGTTGCGGATCGTCGACACGGCCTCGATGGCGGTGCGATTCTCTTCCAGGCCGTAGCCCTGCCCCGCGAGGATGCGTTCGTACGAACGCGTGTGCAGGTCCGCGAAGCCGCCGGAGAATTCGATCTCGGCTCCGTCCACCGTGATCGAGCGGTAGGTCCGTTGGCCTGCCAAACGCTGTGACTTCGGCAGATCCGCAGCATCGACCGACAGGAACCAGCGCACCCGCGCGCGTTCGTATTCCAGATAGCCGGCCGCCTTGGTCTCGGCGCTGTGGTGCACGACATTCTGCTGCAAGTCACCAAAGATGAAATGCAACATGTCGAAGAAATGCACGCCGATGTTGGTGGCGATGCCGCCGGACTTCTTGATGTCGCCCTTCCATGAGCGCAGGTACCAATGGCCGCGTGAAGTGATGTAACTCAGGTCCACCTCGTGCCGTTTGCCGGCATCGCCCTGCTGGACTTTCTCGCGCAACGCAATGATGGACGGGTGCACGCGCAACTGAAGGATGGTGCTCACCTTGTGGCCGCTGTCGCGCTCGATCTCCTCGATGCCGTCGATGTTCCACGGATTCAGCACCATTGGCTTTTCGCAGATCACGTCGCAGCCCGAGCGCAGGCCGAAACGCATGTGCGAGTCGTGCAGATAATTGGGCGAACAAATCGAAATGAAGTCCAACCTGTTGTCGTGGTTGGAACGGTGCAATTTGTCCACGTGCCGATCGAAGCGTTCGAATTCGGTAAAGAAATCGGCCTCGGGAAAATAACTGTCGATGACACCCACGGAATCGCTGGGGTCCAGCGCCGCCACCAGTTGGTTGCCGGTCTCCTTGATGGCTTGCATGTGGCGGGGAGCGATATAACCCGCTGCACCGATCAATCCGAAATTTTTCATTCTTTTGTTCACGTAGATGTCGTGAGATACCGCGAAGGCAATGGCATGCCGTTTGGGGTCGCAACCGGGTTTTTGGAAAGCACCTTGCAACCTATTTTCACGCGCAGATTATGGACCCGACCGAGCTGGAGCCTCAACTGCCTCCAGCATGTTGCGCGAGCGACGCAACGATCTTCGCTGCCGCGCGCCCATCGCCGTAAGGCTGGACCGCGTCACCACGACTGCCACGGGCCGCAAGAATCGCTGCTGCCACCTGCCCGGCATCCTTAGGGGGCGCCAGGCGGTTCCAACCTGCGTCGACCAACTCTACCCATTCGGTTTCATCGCGCAGGGTGACGCAAGGCACGCCGTGAAAAAACGCTTCCTTCTGCACACCGCCCGAATCCGTGGCAACGACCGCGGCATTGCGCTCGGCCAATACCATGTCGAGATAGCCCAGCGGTTCAACGAAGATCACGGTTTTGGCGACACTCTCCAGCAGCCCGTCGCGTTGCAACACCGCGCGCGTGCGCGGATGCAGTGGCCACACCACCGGGAGCTCACCGGCAGCGCATCCCAACGCATCCAGGATCACGCGCAGGCGATCCGGGTCGTCGGTGTTTTCCGCGCGGTGCACGGTAACCAGCACGTAACCACCGGATTGGACGTCGAGTCCGGCTACGGAATTGCCACGCAATTTTGCCGCACGGTCACCATGATGGAGCGCTGCGTCGTACATCACGTCACCCACGAGATGGATGCTTGCCGGATCCACTCCCTCATGGTGCAAATGAGCGGTCGCGGCTTCCGTCGGCGCGAACAGCCAGTTCGATACACGGTCGGTCAGGGTACGGTTTATTTCCTCTGGCATGCGCATGTTGAACGACCGCAGACCCGCTTCCACATGCGCAACGGGAATGTGCAGCTTGACCGCCGCCAGGGCACCGGCGAGCGTCGAATTGGTGTCGCCATACACGAGCACTGCGTCCGGTTTTTCGTCCAGCAGGATTTGCTCGATTCCTTCGAGCATGCGTGCCGTCATCGCTCCATGATGACCGCCGTGGATGCCGAGGTGGTATTGCGGATCGGCCATGCCCAGCTCGGAGAAGAACACCGCCGACATGTTGGCGTCGAAGTGCTGGCCGGTATGGATGACGATTTCCTCGAGCGCCGGATGCCGGGCGATCTCGTCCGAGACCACCGAAGCCTTGATGAACTGGGGGCGCGCGCCGAGTACGGTGACGATCCTCATGCAAGTCCTTGGTAAAAGTGCACCAGTTTTGCCGCTTCGCTGGGCCAATTGTAGGTGTTCAGTACCGCCTTTCGTCCGGCTTTGCCCATGTCTCGCGCTGCGACCAGATTGTCGAGCAACCTGCGAATCGCGGCGGCAATCGCTTCGGGGGATTCCGGATCGACGCAAGTGCCGGAACCGGTGCCGGCGATGATCTCTCGCCACAATGGGAAGTCCGACGCAATCACCGGCAACTCGGCCGACATGTATTCGAACAACTTGTTCGGTTGCGCATCCAGATGGCTGCGTATCGGCAGGAAGGTGACCAGCCCGGCAATACTCTCGGCCATCACTTCGCGCGCTTGCACGCGGTTGACCCTGCCGCGGAAATCCACTTGCGACCAGCCCGGCCGCGCCTTCAATTCGTCCGCGTAACCGGGTTCCGAAAATTCGCCGCACAGCACGAACGTAACCCCCGGCAGCAACGGCAGGGCATCGATGATGGGCTGCAATCCGCGCACACGGGTGATGTTGCCGACATAGCAAACTTGGCACTTGCGCGTCTGCGAGGTCTCCAGCGGCACCAGTTCCGCCGGCCACGGATAGTTGTTGATGTTGACCGTTTTTTCGGTGATGCGCCGGAAGCGCTCCGCAATCAATGGGGTCGCCGCCGAAATGTTGAAAAACCAGCGCGCAGCGACGTATTCCACTGCGCTTGCGACAGCCGAGACCGGCTTGCGAATCCACCTGGGCAACCAGTATTTGTCCAGGATGTCACGCGGGAAATCTTCATGCACGTCATAAATCACGTGCCACCCGCGCAGCTTCAACCACATTCCGTAGGGAATCAGCTCGGGGTCGTGAAAATGATAAATGGCAGCATCCACGCGACGGGCAGTCCTGTAACACCGCCACGTATGCTTCAGCATGCGCGTTAGTCGCCCCGGTTCCTGCGGCAGCGCATGCACGGTCACGCCGCTCGCGGCGGCCTTCGCCACGTCGGCCTCCGTTGCCGTGATGACCAGATGCGTATCAAAACCGGCGGCAGCCAACGACGTGCACTCCTTGAGCGCAATCCGGGTATCCAGCCCTTCGTGGTTGGAAGCGAAATGGCAAACCGTGGTCATGACGTTCTACAGTGGCGGGGTATCATCAACGCGCGTCGGCGGTTTCGCCGCTCACTTTCGGCGACACATTGTACGACCGCAATCTATTACGCCAAGCCAGGAACGAGCGCTCGACGACGAAATAAGACAACAGCGCGCAAAGCAGGGCGATAGCAATGTTTTGCGGAAACGCGTTGATCCACGCATCCGAGTGCCGATTGAGAAAAGGTTGTTGCCACAAATAAAGCGAATAGCTCAACACACCCAGTGCGGCAACTGGCGACCAATTGAGAAATCGTCCTGGCAGGTTTCGATGATGGCGCGTCATCGCTTCAATCAAGATCACGATGCACAGATTCTGGGCCGGCGCGCCAAAGAACATGACCGCCGTGAACCCCTCCCATCTGTTGATCAGGAGTATCAGCGGTACCAGCAGCCACAACAAACGGTTTGCGGTCAAGCGCAAATACCACCCACGGGTCAACAACCATGGAC
>JBOHYW010000037.1:0-23894 GCA_050738155.1 Rhodanobacteraceae bacterium | reverse complement strand
CACAGCGCAGTTGTCCCAGGACGCCACGCAAAGCGGCAACAACCTGAAGTTCCGGGTGATCAATCCGCCGGTGGTTCCGCTGCTGCCGGTGAGCCCGAAACGCGGATTGTTGCTGCTGGTGGTGTTCGTGCTGGCGTTGGGCGTCGGTGGCGGGTTTGCGTTCTTCCTGCACAAGATCAAGCCGGTGTTCGTCAGCATCAAGGGCCTGCGCGAGGCCAGTGATTACCCGGTGCTCGGCGCCGTCAGCCTGATCGTGTCGCGTTCGCGTCGCGAGGAGAAGCGCCGCGAGGTGATCGGATTCTGCACCGGCGCGGGTCTGCTGGCCGTGGTGCTGGTGGTGGGGTTTGCCCTGTCCGGTCCGCTCACCCACCTCGTACAGCATTTCTTCGTGATGGGTGCCGCATGAGTATCGTCGAGAAGGCCGCCGAAAAACTCAAAGCCTTGCAGCCGGAGCGATCGGAACAGCCGGAAGCGGCAGCCGCCGCGGCAGCGCCAGTCGAAGCGCCGCCGGACCCACACCAAGCGTCGACGATCGAGCGCCTGCAAGAGCGCAGCGTCGAGCACGTAACCGAAACAGGGCCGGTTGCGGAAGCCGCCGTGTCCTGGCCCGTGGATTACCGGGCGCTCGAACGGGCCGGCTTGCGGCCCACCGAAAGCGACGCCAACGATCGGCTCGCCGACGAGCTGCGCCGGATCAAGCGGCCATTGCTGGCCAACGCCGTCGGCAAGCGCGGCATTGGCCCGGTGCATCCGGAGCGGATCGTGGTCACCAGTGCTTCGTCGGGCGAAGGCAAGACTTTCACGGCGGTAAACCTGGCCATGAGCCTGGCGCGCGAACCGGATTTCGAGGTGCTGCTGGTGGACGGCGATATCCCGAAAGCGGACATCACCCGCGTGCTGGGCCTGCATGGGCAGCCCGGGCTGATGGATGTGCTGGCCAACGAACGACGCCGGCCTGCCGAGGTCATCGTGCGCACGGACATGCCGAACCTGTCGGTGGTGCCGGTGGGCGAACGCCATCCACTGACCGCCGAATTGTTCGGCAGTCTGCGCATGCAACATGTACTCGAAGAACTCGGCGGTCGCAACCAGCGGCGCCTGCTGGTGTTCGATTCTTCGCCCTTGTTGGTGACCTCGGAGTCGCAGGCGCTGGTCGCACACATGGGCCAGATCGTCATGGTGGTGGCGGCTGCCCGCACGCCCCGCCACGCGGTCAGTACGGCGCTGCAAAACGTCAACGATTCGCAATACGTCGGCATGGTCCTCAACATGAGCCGTCTGCCGGCCAGCGAAAACTATTACGACAGCTACTACGGCCAGTATCCCCGGACGCCCGAAGGGGACGCGTGATGCGCGCGCTGCCGGTGTCGATGGCCCTGTCGTCGCTTGTGCTCGGCGGTTGGCTGACCGGGGCGAGAGCCCAGAACGTCGGCGTCGGGTTGTTGCCGCCGGCGCACAATGCGGCCCGCAATGGACAGGCAGACGACACGCAGCAACAGCCACTATTGCCGGGCGCAATTCCGCAACCGACCGTCGAGGATCCCGGCATGGTTGCCGGCATCACGCTCGGCGAGTTGTATACCGACAACCTCAAGCTCGCCGGTGGCGGCAAGTCGAAGCAATCGAGCTTCATCACCCAAGTCCAGCCATTCGTGAGGGCGGCCCGCAACAGCCCGCGGTTTTCCGGCGTCGTCAACGCCATGCTCGCCGGCTACCTGTATCCGTCGCACACGAGCTACGACCAGTTGGCACCGGATCTCGACGCCCAGGGCACGCTCACGCTGCTTCCGCAGCATTTTTTCCTGGACGGTGTCGCGACCTACCGGCGCCAGATCATCAACAACCAGGCGCCGGCCGGCTCCGCCTCGTACTTTCTCGACAACAATCAAGCCAATATCGCCACCGCGTCGTTGAGCCCGTGGTGGGTGCAGGATCTTGGCAGCGTCGGCATCATGACCGCGCGCTACACCCACGGGCGGGTGGTGTACAACCACCGCGGCATTTCGGGGGAGGGTTCCGGTCTGCTGAACGGCATACCCAACGTCACGATGGACGCGGGACAGTTCAGCCTGGTGAGCCCCCAGTATCAGACGTGGGGCTGGAACCTGAGCTATTCCGAGCAGCGGATGCAACCGGATTACGGCGCCAACATCGATTTCGCGATTGCCAAGGTCGGGACATCGGTCAAGGTCAGCACCGATTTGCGTCTGCTGGCCGACGGCGGCAAGGAAAACAAGTTCAACGCCGACGGCACCGTGCAGAAGCTCGAGGCACCTTTCTGGGATGCCGGGTTTGAATGGTCGAACGGGCGCGACAATTTCAGCTTGCTGGTGGGACACCGCTTCTTCGGCCGCAGTTACCAGCTTTCCTGGACCCACCACGCGGCGCTGCTGACGACCAACGTCAGCTACGTGGAGCAGCCGACCAGTTACAACCAGCAGTTCCTCGGCCTGAACCCGGGTACGGTGGGAATTCCGACGATCGGCATGGGTTCGGACGTGACTGCACTGACCGAGCGCCTGCCGTACCTGAGCAAACGTTTGTCGGCTTCGGCGGCTTACACCATGCCGCACGGCATGCTGACCGTTCGGGCCTACGATGAATTGCGCACGTTCTTCACCCTGAACAACGAACGGGAACGCGTCGTCGACGCGGATGTTTCCTGGTTGTTCAACTTGGGTGCGTACACCACCTTGACCCCCACCTTCAACTGGCAGCGCTACCGCTTCCGGGACGGGCAGACCAACGACACGCGTTATGCGCAACTGGCGTTGGTGCACCAGTACGACCCGAAGAATTTCGGCAGCGTGAGCGTTCGGCACGACACCCGTGGCGTGGATTTCATGGCGGTGCCGGGTGCGCATGGGTACACCGCGAACGTGCTGTTCGTCCAGTGGACCCATCTTTATTAGGGCAGGCTCCAGATCGACATGTATCAGGCGTTTTACAAGCTGCGCGGCAAACCGTTCCAGTTGACCCCCGACCCGGGCATGCTGTTCCCGAGCAAGGGTCACAAGCGCGCGATGTCGTACCTGGTCTATGGCCTCGAGCAGGGCGAAGGCTTCGTGATGATCACCGGCGCGGTCGGCACCGGCAAGACGCTGCTGATCCAGAAGCTGCTGGAAGAACTCGATCATCGCAATATCGCGAAAGCCAGCATTGCCTCGGCCAATCTCGACGGCGAGGACATCCTGCCGGCGGTGGCGTCCGCTTTCGACCTGCCGTTCGAGCGACGCAGCAAGGAAGCGTTGCTGCAGGACCTGAAACAACACTTGATGGCGCTGCAATCGCGGCATACACAGGCGCTGCTGGTGGTGGACGAGGCGCAGACGCTGACCCCGGCGGCGCTGGAAATGCTGCGCATCCTGTCGAATCTGGAAGTGAAGGGCCGCGCCCTGTTGCAGGTTTTCCTGGTCGGCCAGAGCGAACTTCGCCAGACCATCATCAGCAACCGCATGGAGCAGTTGCGCCAGCGCATCATCGCTTCGCACCGGCTCGAGCCGATGGGGGACGAGGAATGCCGCGCGTACATCATGCACCGCCTGCACGCGGTGGGCTGGAACAACGACCCTGCCCTGGCGCCCGAGATATTCGGCGGCGTGTATCGCGCCAGCCGCGGCATTCCGCGCAAGGTCAACCTCATCATGGACAGGTTGCTGTTGCACGGTTACCTGGAAGAACTGCACAGCCTCGACCATGCTGCGCTCACCACCGTGCTCGATGAAATCCAGGATGAAATGGCCGGGGTGCCGTCGACGCTGGAAGCACCCGCGGCGCCACAGCGCCCGGTACCTGCGCATGCGTCGGTGCCCTCGGAGCGGGAAGCCGAGTTGGCTGCGCTGGAACTGAAGCGCAACAACATCCTTCTGCAGTTGATGCGCGAAGAAGTCCGGCTCAAGGCGATGCTGCAAGCTGGATCACCATCGGCATTCACCGCTGAAGACGCGGCGCTCGCCGACGCCTGGCATCCGCACCCCGGACGCGAAGACAAATGAACGCCGCATCGCCACCGGTCGCGCCGATCACCAATGCCATGACGGTGGACGTGGAGGATTATTTCCAGGTCGCGGCGTTCGAAAAGTGCATCCGGCGCGAAGACTGGCCGCGTTGGCCGGTCCGCGTGGAGGCCAACACCCGACGTGTGCTGGAACTTTTCCAGCGCCACGACGTGCGCGCCACGTTCTTCATCCTTGGCTGGGTGGCCGAACGCGTCCCCGCGCTGGTACGCGACATTGCCGCCGCCGGTCACGAAATCGCGAGCCACGGCTTCGGCCACGAGCGCCTGACCACCATCAGCCGCGCAGAATTTCGCGATGGCATCACCCGCACCAAGCATCTGCTGGAAGACATTTCCGGCAGCGCGGTGCAGGGTTATCGCGCGCCCAGTTATTCCATCGGTCCGACCACGCTGTGGGCGCATGATGAGTTGCGCGATGCGGGATATCGCTACAGCTCCAGCATCGTGCCGATCCATCACGACTTGTACGGCATGCCCGAGGCACCGCGCTTCGCGTTCTTTGCCGAAGGCTCCGGGCTACTCGAAATCCCGGTCACCACCACCCGCATGTGGGGACGCAATTGGCCGTGCGGTGGCGGCGGCTTTTTCCGCCTGCTGCCGTATCCGCTGTTCAAGCGCGGGCTCGGGCGCGTCAATCGACGTGAACAGAGTTCCGGCGTATTTTATTTCCATCCATGGGAAGTGGACCCGGAGCAACCGCGCGTGCCGGGCGTATCGGTCAAGAACCGTGTGCGCCATTATTTGAATCTCGCGCGCACGGCGCCGCGGCTCGAGCAACTCATGTGCGATTTTCGCTTCGACCGCATGGATCGGGTGTTCCTTGGCCCCACGCACGCCGGCTATCCGGTGGTGGCTTTGCAGGCCGCCGAACTGTGCGTGAATTGACGGGGAATGGACGTGCTCGATCGTGCGGACGAAGGGCTTTCCGCCAATACTTGCGCCATCAGGCACCTCGCGAGGGGTGACGAGACGCGCTGGGATGCATTTGTCCGCGATGCGTCCGAAGCCACGTTTTTTCATTGCGCTGCGTGGCGCGACATCCTCGAACAAAGCCTCGGTCATCGCGCCCACTATCTGTATGCGGAACAGGGCGGCGTCATCACCGGCGTGCTGCCGCTCGCGGAAATTCGCAGCCGGTTGTTCGGTCACTCGCTGATTTCGACACCATTTTGCGTGTATGGCGGGGCGCTGGCCTCAGACCGCGACAGCGAAGCGAAACTGATCGAGTCCGCGACCGCGCTCGCCGACCAACTCAAGGTCGATTACCTCGAATTGCGCGAACGCGAACCGCGCCACGACGGTTGGCCGGTCAAGGATCTCTACGTCAGCTTTCGCAAGGCCATCGATCCGGATCACGACAAGAACCTCAAGGCGATCCCGCGCAAACAGCGTGCGATGGTGCGCAAGGGCATCGGCCTCGGACTCGAGGCGCGACATGATGGCGACATTGGCGACTTCTACCGGGTCTACGCCGAGAGCGTGCGCAACCTGGGTACGCCGGTGTTGCCGCGCAAGTATTACGCGCGCCTGCAGCAGACCTTCGGGGACGACTGCGAGATCACGCTGGTCACGCACGCGGGACAGCCGGTCGCCGCGGTGATGAGTTTCTACTTTCGCGATGAAGTGCATCCGTATTACGGCGGCAGCGTCGCGCGCGGACGCGCGCTCGCGGCCAACGACTTCATGTACTGGGCGGTGATGCAGCGCGCGGTGGAACGTGGCGCAAGGTTGTTCGATTTCGGTCGCAGCAAGCAGGACACCGGTTCCTATCATTTCAAGAAGCATTGGGGCTTCGAACCACAGCCGTTGCCCTATGCGTACCACCTGGTGCGAGCGAGCGAGATTCCGAACGTCAGTCCCACCAACAGCAAGTACAGCCTGTTCATCAAGGCCTGGCAAAAATTGCCGTTGCCGGTGAGCAACACCTTGGGTCCGTGGCTCGCGCGGGATTTGGGGTAGGCCATGCTCGACAGCCGTTGCTCGAAACTAGACTGCTCTATCCTTCTCCCTCCGGGACAAGGAGGGGAACGTCGCCTTTTCTTTTGTGCGAAGCGGATGAGGGTTTGGCTCTACCTTCTCCCTTCGGGAGAAGGGGCGGAACGCCGCTTTTTCCTGTGCGCGCAGCGCCGGATGAGGGTTCGGGTCTCCGAAAGCCGAACTTGCGCGCAAGCCCGCAGCGACTACGCGACCACGCACCCTCACCCGCCCCTTCGGGGCACCCTCTCCCGAGGGGAGAGGGATTTTGCAGATCCGTCGCCATTTGTTCTCCCCCTTTTCTTGTGCGCGCAGCGCCGGATGGGGGTCCGGGTACGCGAAATCATTAGTGCGCTCGCCAAGCCCGGCGCAGCCGTCATGGGCCAGGCCACCTGACATGCAATCCGTCCTGTTCCTCTGCCATCGCCTGCCCTGGCCGCCCGACAAGGGTGACAAGATTCGCTCGTACCGCATCTTGCGGCGGTTGGCGGAACGTTACCGTGTGTACCTCGGCACGTTCATCGACGATCCGGCCGACTGGAAATACCTGGCCGACGTCGAGGCACTGTGCGCCGGGGTTTGCGTTCGTCCGTTGCAGCCTTGGCTTGCGCGTTGGCGCGCGCTTGTTTCGCTCGCTCGCGGCGATGCACTGACCGTCGGCGTGTATCGCGATAGCGATATGCGGCGTTGGGTCGAGCGGGTGCTGGCCGATCAAAAGCCCGAGCTGGCGGTGTGCTATTCATCGGGCGTGGCGCCTTTCATCCTGCCGTTCCCGCAACTGCGCCGGGTGATGGATTTCGTGGACGTCGATTCCGACAAATGGCGCCAATACGCGCAGGCTCACGGTGGTTTGAAGGGCCTGGTTTACCGCCGCGAAGCACGCCGGCTTGCTGCACTCGAGCGCACCATTGCCACGCAATTCGACGCCAGCGTGTTGGTGTCGGAAGCGGAGGCCGGGTTCTTCCGGCAGCAGGTGCCGCAGGCGGCGGACAAGGTGCACGGCATTCCCAACGGTGTCGATGCGGATTACTGGAATCCGCAACGCGAGTACGTCAATCCGTACCGGCCGGGCGAACGCGCGCTGGTGTTCGTCGGTGCGATGGATTACCGCGCCAACGTGCACGCCGTGCAATGGTTCGCGCGCGAAGTCTGGCCACGCATTTTTTCGCAGCGGCCCGACGCGCGCTTTTACATCGTGGGCAGCAAGCCGACCGCCGCCGTGCGTGCGCTTGGTGAACTCGATGGCATCGAGGTGACCGGCCGGGTCGAAGATGTGCGGCCGTATCTCGCACATGCGTATGCGGCGACGGCGCCGTTGCATATTGCGCGTGGCATTCAGAACAAGGTGCTGGAAGCGCTGGCGATGGAAAAGGTGCTGCTGGCAACGCCCGAAGCCTACGAGGGCATCGAAGACTTCGACGGCCGCGAGGGTTGCATCGATGCCTCGCCCGAGGTCATGGCGGTGGAAGCCTTGCGCTGGCTGGATGCACCGCAACCGGCGCGGGTTCCGGCGGCTCGCGCGAAGGTTCTGTCCCGCTACGACTGGACCCGCAACCTCGACGCTTACGAAAACATGTTGCGCAACGCGTTGCCCGCTTCGGCCAACGTCGGCAGCGCGGACATGACGAGATTGGAGGCCTATCCATGAACCGACAGCTCGCCGTCAAACCCGGATTGTTCGTGCGCGCACCTGGCTGGGCACTGGCAACGACCGCGTTCATCGTCGCGGTGATCGTGCTGCTGGTCTGCTACTGGCAGACCGTGCAGTCACTGGTATGGGTATGGGAGCACGACGGAACCTACCAATACGCGTTCCTGATTTTTCCGCTGAGCGCGTGGATCGCATTCAGCCTGCGTGGGCAACTTCGCACCAGCCGCCCGGTACCAAGCGCTTGGGGTGTGCTGGCGGTCGCTGCATTGGCGTTCATCTGGTACGCCGGCCATCTGCTCGATGTCAACCTGATGCAGCACTTCGCATTCGTGGCGCTGTTTCCGGCGCTGGTGCTGGCCTGCTGGGGATGGCGTGCGCTGTGGGTGCTGGTGTTTCCACTCGCCTATCTCGTGGTATTCGCGGTGCCGTGGGGCGACGGGCTGGTGGGTCCGTTGCAGGACATCACCGCGCATTTCGCGGTACGTGCGCTGGAGTTGACCGGCACGCCGGTGCTGCTCAACGGCCGCGAAATCGTGACCCCCGTGGCGACGTGGATGGTGGAGGACGCATGCAGTGGCGTGAAGTTCTTCATTGCCTGCACTGCGCTCGGCTGCCTGTACGCCTACCTGATGTACCAGCATTGGTGGAAGCGCGTGCTCTTCGTGGTGCTGGCAGCGGTGGTGCCGGTCATCGCGAACGGCTTTCGCGTGTATTTCACCGTGTTGATCGGCGAAACCTTCGGCATGAAGTACGCCACCGGTACCGACCACATGGTGTTCGGCTGGCAATTCTTCGGCACCGTGCTGGTGTTGCTGTTGCTGGTGGGCTGGTTTTTTCGGGACCGCCTGATATTGCGTGAACCGCTGCCGGCCAGTCACGAAGCGGTTGCTGGTGCGCGGCGCGTGATTTGGCTGGTGGCGATCGCGTTGCTGGTTGCGGCTCCGGTTCTGGCTGCCGGTCTGGCATCGCCGGTGCAATCGAAAACGGCGCAGGTATCGGCACCGACGATCGCGGGCTGGAGCGAACCTGCGGGTTTCGCGGATGACTGGCAACCGTCGTTCAAGGGCGCGGCCGGGCAGGTGCGATCGTCTTATCGATCCAGCGCGGGTGATGGCGTCGTCGAACTGTTCCACGCGGTCTACCTCGGCAAGCCGCGTCAGGGACACAACCTGATTACCTACGGCAACAATCTCTACGACCCTGCGCGGTCGCGCATCCTGAGCAGCGCAAGCCATCGCATCGACCTTGCCAACGGACGGCGGACGAGCGCCGGAGAGCTGCGGCTTTCCGGGATGGCCGGTTCCCGCTTGGTCTGGTACTGGTATTGCGTCGATCGCAGCTGTACCCGTTCGCCCGGCATCACCAAGCTGCTGCAGGCGTGGGACGTCTTGCGCGGGCGTGCATCGCGATCATCGGTGTGGGCGTTGTCGTCACCGATTGCCAACGGCGGAGTGGACAAGGCACGGGCCGACCTGCGCGCGTTTGCCAAGGCTTTGCCGGTCGCGGGTGCGCCTGGATCGCAGGCGCAGCGGGCAGCCGATGTCGCGGGGCGCGGGCCATGAACGACAAACCGCTGATCGCACATGTGCTTTATCGGCTGGATACCGGCGGCATGGAGCGCGTACTGGTGACGGTGATCAACCATACCCCGCAGTACCGCCATGCGGTGATCTGCCTTGACAGGTTCAGCGCATATCGTGAGCGGATCAAGGATCCGGACGTGTCATGCCTGGCGCTGCATAAAAAGCCCGGCAAAGATTGGGGCTGCTATTTCAGGATGTGGAAAGTCCTCAAGGAATTGAAGCCGGATTTGGTGCATACCTACAACATCGGCGCACTGGATACGGTCCCTGTGGCAAAGCTTGCGGGCGTTTCCCGCATCGTTCATGCGGAACGCGGCCGGGATGCCAGCGATCCACATGGAGAGAATCGCAGGTACCGCAATCTGCGGCGGTGGCTGTCGCCGTTCATTGACCGGTATCTGGCGGTGTCCAAAGACTTGCAGGAATGGCTGACGGAAAAAGTAGGCATTGATCCGTCACGGGTCGTTTGCATTCCCAACGGCATCGATGTCGCGAGCTTTGCGGTTGCTCCCTCGAAGAAAGAAGTGCGTCCCTTGCTGGGTTCCTTTGCGCCCCCCGGCACGATCTTGATCGGAACCGTCGGGCGCCTGGATTCGGTCAAGGATCAGGCGGGGTTGATCTCCGCTTTCAAACTCTTGTGTGAATCGTTGCCGGGCATGCGCGAGCACCTGCGGTTGGCGATAGCCGGTGAAGGGCCGCAGCGCCCTGCACTCGAAGCGCAAATCGGCCGGCTTGGCCTCGAAGCACAAGTATGCCTTCTGGGCAATCGTACTGACGTATCGGCGCTGCTTCCAGAATTCGATATTTTTGCCCTTTCCTCGATTGCCGAAGGCATGCCGGGTGTCCTGTTGGAAGCCATGGCTGCCGGGCTGCCGGCGGTGGCCACCGACGTTGGCGGTGTCAGCGAGGTCGTGTCATCCGGAATCACGGGGTTGCTGGTTCCGGCCGGCAATCCTCAGTCGCTGGCTGAAGCTCTGGCGAAGTACGTGTGCGATGAAGCGTTGCGATCGCAGCACGCGCGCGCGGCCCGTGAACGCGTGGAATCCGGTTTCAGCCTCGATGCCATGCTGTCGGCTTACACCGCGCTTTATGACGAACTGCTGGCAGGACCTCGAGCACCATCATCAACGCCGCCGGTCGAACTGGCCGAGCACGGAGAACATTGACATGTGTGGCGTGGCCGGAATCGTTCTGTCGCACAACAGCGGCATCGTGAATGAAAAAATCCTGCTCGCGATGCGTGATGCGCAGATCCATCGCGGACCGGATGAAGCAGGACTGTATCTTGGCAAGGGAGTGGGCCTTGGCCATCGCCGCCTGTCGATCATCGACTTGAGCCACGGACAACAGCCGATGGTGGATGAGGCGACCGGGCTGGCGCTGGTCTACAACGGCGAGTTGTACAACTTCCCCTCGCTCAAGGCTGAACTGGAAACACTGGGTGTGGTGTTTCACAGCCGCTGCGACACCGAAGTCGTGCTGCGCGCATGGCAACATTGGGGCGAAGCCTGCCTGACGCGCATGGTCGGCATGTTTGCATTCGCGATTTGGGATATGCGCGCCCAGCGCATCCACCTCGCGCGTGACCATACCGGCATCAAGCCGCTGTATTACGGGTTCACGCGCGCCGGCGACCTGGTGTTCGCGTCCGAACTCAAGGGGCTGCTGGCGCATCCCGGCGTGGAACGCAGGCTCGATCCGCAGGCGCTGGAGGATTACCTCGCGTTCGGCTACGTGCCGGACCCGAAGAGCATCTATCGCGGCATTTTCAAACTGTCGCCCGGTCGTTGGCTGAGCTGGCGTGCTGGTGAAGCCGAGCCGGTCCAGCGCCAGTATTGGGATGTGCCGTTCAACCGTGCCGACATGGCCCCGGATGAAGCCGCGGCGCAGCTCCGTAGCCTGCTGGACGAATCGGTGGCAGGCCAGATGGTCGCTGACGTACCGCTCGGCGCGTTTCTTTCCGGTGGCGTCGATTCCAGCGCCGTGGTTGCCAGTATGAGTCGTACCTCGGAGCAGGCGGTGCGCACCTGCTCGATCGGTTTCGATCATGGCGGTTTCGATGAAACGGTTTATGCGCGGCAGGTCGCCGGACACCTTCACACGCAGCATTTCGAACGTCGGGTCAGTGCCGACGATTACGGGTTGCTCGACACGCTGGCGGCAACTTACGACGAACCATTTTCCGACAGTTCGGCGCTGCCGACCTGGCGTGTCTGCGAGTTGGCGCGCAGCCAAGTCACCGTGGCCTTGTCAGGTGACGGCGGCGACGAGAACTTCGCGGGTTATCGGCGCTACCGCCTACACGCGAGGGAAAGCAGTTTGCGCGCGCGCTTGCCGTTGCCGTTGCGCAAGCCGATGTTCGGGGCGCTGGGGAGCCTCTATCCCAAAGCCGACTGGGCGCCACGCCCGTTGCGCGCCAAGACCACGCTGCAGGCGCTGGCTTGCGATGACGTGGAAGCGTATTTCCACAGCGTCAGCACCACGTCGCTGGCGTTGCGTCGGCAGCTCTACAGCGTGCGCTTCAAGCGCGAACTGCAGGATTACAACGCGCTCGAGGTATTCCGTGACCACGCCAGCCACGCGCCCACCGATCATCCGCTGTCGCTGGCGCAATACCTCGATTTCAAGACTTGGCTACCGGGAGACATCCTGACCAAGGTCGACCGCGCCAGCATGGCGCACAGTCTCGAGGTGCGCGTGCCGCTGCTCGATCATCGGCTGGTCGAATGGGCGTCTTCGCTGTCGCCGGAATTGAAGCTCAAGGGCGGCACCGGCAAATACGTCTTCAAGAAGAGCCTCGAGGCGGATTTGCCGCACGATGTGCTGTATCGATCCAAGATGGGATTCAGCGTGCCGTTGGCGGCGTGGTTGCGCGGGCCGCTTGCGAAGCGCACCCGCGAGGCATTGCTTTCGGGGCGCGTCGCCGACTGCGGGTATTTCGAACCTGTCGTGCTCGATCGCCTGCTGCGGCAACATGCGTCCGGCCGCCGCGACCACAGCGCGACGTTGTGGAAACTGCTGATGCTGGACGCCTTCCTGCGCCGCACGCAACAGCCCGCCGTCACGCCATCCGCCTCGGCGGACAAGCTTGCGGTCGCCGGGTCAACGTAATGATCTGTGCAGTCAGCGAATCGGCTACGAGCTTGCACGGCGCGATCGACGCCGATGCAAGCGACACGCGCAAGGTTCGCTTGCTGGTCTTCACCAGCCTGTATCCAAATGTCGCGCAGCCAATCCGAGGCCTGTTTATCGAAGAACGTTTGCGCCATTTGGTCGAATCCGGTCGCATCGAAGCCACGGTGGTCGCACCCGTACCGTGGTTCCCGTTCCGGCATCGCCTGTTTGGTCGCTACGCGGCACTGGCAGGGGTGCCGGTGCGGGAACACCGCTGCGGTATCAATGTTCATCATCCACGTTATCCGGTCATTCCGAAATTCGGTATGCGGATCGCACCGTTGTTGATGTTTCACGCACTGCAGGCGTATTTCCGCAGGTTGCAGGCCGATGGCCAAGGGTTTGACCTGATCGACGCGCATTACTTCTATCCGGACGGCGTGACGGCGGTTCGGTTGGGCGAGGTTATGGACAAGCCGGTAGTGATTTCTGCACGCGGCTCCGACATCACGGTACTCCCGCGATACCGTGGACCACGGCGGCAAATCCAGTGGGCGGCAGGACGCGCCGCGGCTGCAATCACGGTTTCGCGCGCTTTGAAAGACGAACTACTTGCCCTGGGCGTCAGTGACGACAAGATCACGGTGCTGCGCAATGGTGCCGATCTGGATCGCTTTGGACTGCGTGACCGCGACGCCATTCGTGCGCGGTTGGGGCTAAGCGGGCCTGTTTGGTTGACGGTGGGGTTCCTGATCGAACTGAAAGGGGTACATCTTGCCATCGAAGCACTCACGCGAGACCCACGCGTCACCCTGCTGATCGTGGGAAAAGGCCCCGAGAAGCCCCGCCTGCATCGGTTGGCGGAACGATTGGGTGTCGATGCACGCGTGCGATTTATCGGCGCCATTCCGCATGCACAATTGTGTGACTACTACAACGCAGCCGATGCATTGATCCAAGGTTCCAGTCGGGAAGGGATGCCCAATGTGGTCCTGGAGTCCTTGGCCTGCGGTACGCCAGTGATCGCAGCACCGTTTGCAAGTGCCTGGGAAGTTATTGCCGTGCCCGAGGCGGGGCTGGTTGCGCAGTCCCGCACGACAGACGGGATATTTGCAGCCTGGGAGGCGCTCCAGCAACGCTCACCGGCACGCGACGCTACGCGACGTTACGCCGCGACTCAATTGAGCTGGTCGGCGACCATAGAGCAACAACTGGCGCTGTACACAAAGGTTGTCGGTGATTGGCGCAGCGGCATGCGTTCGGGACCAAACACATGAGCCGGAGTGGTGCCCCGATGAATCTCGGCTCTCGCGTGGAGGGTCCCGACTCTGTTCCTGTTGTGTCCGCAGTGGTACTGGGCGCGGGCGTCAATGGCCTCGGCGTGGCGCGCAGTCTCGCGCGTGCGCGGGTGCCGGTCTGGTTGCTGGATACGGACGCGGGGCGCCCTGAAATGCATACACGTGTGGCGAAACCCTTGCAGGTACCCGCGCTGCATGGCGACGCGTTGGTCAATGAACTCGTGCATCTGGGCGCCACCCTTTATTCCGGACTGCGTCCGGTGTTGTTCGTGACGCAAGAAGAAACTACCAAGACCGTATCGCGTCATCGCGACCAGCTTGCTGCCTGCTATCGGTTCAGCTTGCCGCCCGTGGACGTTGTTGACGCGCTGCTGCACAAGCAGGGGTTTCAGCATCTGGCCGAGCAACTGGGTAGTCCCATCCCGCCGTTGGTGCACATCCGCACGCTGGCGGACTTGCCGGCACTCGGGACGTTGCGCTACCCGGTCGTGGTGAAACCCGGTGAACGGCATGCGGAATACGCTCGCCAGTTCAAGAAGGCCTATCGGGTAGAGAGCGCCGAGGAAGCCCGTGATCTGCTGCACCGAATCCTTGCAGTCATGCCGGACGTGGTGGTGCAAGAGTGGATCGAGGGACCGGATTCCTGCATCTACTTTTGCCTGCAATACATCGACAGGCACGGACGGATTGCCGCATCGTTCACCGGCCGCAAGATCCGTTCGTGGCCGCCACAGGTGGGTGGCACGGCAAGCTGTACCGCCGCGCCCGAAGTGCACGACGAGCTGTCGCAACTCACCGCGAAGTTTTTTCGTGACGCGGGCGCCATCGGCATGGCCAGCATGGAATACAAGCGCGACGCGCGCAGCGGACAATTCCGGATGGTGGAGCCCACCATCGGACGCACCGACTATCAGGAAGAAGTCGCAACCTTGAACGGCGTCAACCTGCCGCATGCGGCTTGGTGTTCGGAACTTGGCCTGCCTGTCCAGGCGCCAGCCGTGGCAACGCGGCAGACGGTATGGCGCGTTCGATCCGAAGACATGCAATCTGCCGCCGCGCAGCACCAGCGGCCCGGCGATGGACGTCCGCAAGGCAGCCGCGTCGTGGATGCCTTGAACCGCTGGAGCGATCCTATGCCGTGCCTGACGCAAAATCTGGTACGTATACGGCGCAAGTTGCACAATCGAGCTTCCAGACCGATACCGGCCTCGCGATCAGCCGGGAGCGAGCCATGAGTGTGGTTGCAAGGCTGTTGTCTCGCCATGTGACGCGTCCGATCGCGGATGCGCGAGTCGGCCTCGATGCCGCGGCCGAATGGCTGGCACGCGCCCAGGACGCTACCGGCAGCGGCGGGGTCAGCGCGTATTACGACGTGGTGAAGCGAGAGTGGGCCGGTGCTTATCCGGAAACCACCGGTTACATCATCCCTACTTTCTTCAAGTACGCGGAATTTTCGGGCAAAGACGAATACCGCGACCGCGCCATCCGCATGGCCGAGTGGGAATCGGATATCCAGCTTGCCGATGGCGGTGTGCGCGCGGGAACCCTCGACGCCAAACAGGTGGTGCCTACCATTTTCAATACCGGGCAGGTGTTGTTCGGCTGGGTGTCCGCATGGCAGCAGACGCGGGACACGCGCTTCCGCGACTCGGCAGTGCGAGCGGCCAACTGGCTGGTGGAGGCGCAGGATCCGGACGGTGCCTGGCGGCGTTTCGCTTCACCGTTTGCCTCGCATACGCTCAATACCTACAACACCCGGGTCGCCTTTGCGCTCGCGCGGGCTGGCCAAGCCCTTGGAGAAACGCGCTATCTGGATGCGGCCGTGTGCAACGTGCAATGGGCGCTCACCCAGATGCACGCCAATGGCTGGTTGAAGAATAACGATCTTGAAGACAATTCCCGACCACTGATGCATACCATCGCTTACGCGGCGCGCGGCATCCTGGAAGTCGGCCTGATAGCCGCCGATGACGGCTTCATCGACGCCGCAGCGCGCATCGCCAAGGCCGTTGCACAAGGCCAGCGTCGCGACGGCGCCCTGCCCGGCAGGATGGATAACAACTGGCGTGCGGCGAGCCGCTGGACCTGCGTTACCGGCAACGCGCAAATGGCGATCATCTGGCAGCGTCTGGCCGACGCAATCGGTGATCGATCGTGGCGACCGGCGGCGGAACGCGCCAACGCGTTCAACCTCTCGATACAGGACTTGGCGACCACCAACGAAGGTACGCGTGGTGGGGTGCCAGGATCCGAGCCACTCAAGGGCGGCTACATGAAGAACCGCTACCCCAACTGGGCAGCCAAGTTCTTCATGGATGCGCTTGTGTTGCAACTGACAGCAGGCCAGCGACATGCGTGATATTGCACTCGCCTTGTTCGTCTTCGGGACGATTCCTTTCATCCTGATGCGTCCATACGTTGGCCTGCTGGTGTGGTCGTGGCTCGGCTACATGAACCCGAATCGCCTGACCTTCGGGTTTGCATATAATTTTCCGTGGGTGCAGCTGATAGCGATCGTCACGCTGCTGGCGTTGCTCTTCAGCAAGGAGAGCAAACGAATCCAGTGGTCGACGCTCGCCACGATCATGCTCGTCTTCCTGCTGTGGACGGCGTTCACCACCAGATTTGCCATCATGCCGCAGGATGCATGGGCCAAATGGTGGCAGTTTGCCAAAATGCTCATCATGGTGTTCATGACCATGGTTGTGATCAACAACCGTCAGCGCATGCATTGGCTGGTATGGGTGATCGTCGTATCGCTCGGCTTTTACGGTATCAAGGGTGGCTTGTTCACTATTGTCCAAGGCGGTGTCAACCACGTCTTTGGCCCTGCCGGCAGTTTCATTGCAGGCAACAACGACTTGGCGCAGGCGCTTTGCATGGTTCTGCCGCTGATGCGTTACCTGCAACTCCAGGCATCGCGCAGGATTCTGCGGATCGGCTTCGGCGTCGCATTGTTCCTGACCGGCATCGCGATACTCGGTACTTATTCACGTGGTGGTTTCATTGCGTTCGCGGTCGTCAGTGTGGCCCTGATCCTGAAAAGTCGCCGGCGGATCGTAATGTTGGCTGTACTGGTAACGCTGTGCTTTGTGGGTTATCAGGTCATGCCGGCGCAGTGGAAGGCGCGCATGCAGACGATCAGCCACGCGCGCACGGTCAATACCGCCGAAACGCGCATTCAGTCCTGGGAATTCGCCACCAATGTCGCGCTGGCACGGCCGATCCGCGGTGGTGGGTTCGATGTGTACCAGAGTGCCGCGATGTGGAACAACTATGGACCCGAGGGAGCAAGGCAGCGTGCGGTACACAGCATCTATTTTCGGGTGCTCGGCGAACAGGGCTTCATCGGGCTGGGCCTGTTCCTCGCCCTGCTGTTTGCCGGTTGGCGATGTTGCGCGAAGGTGCGGCGCTTGACGCGACATTCGTTGGAGCAAAAGTGGGCGTTTGATCTCGCCTCAATGTTGCAGGTCAGCCTGCTCGCGTTCATGACGGCGGGACTCGCTACCACGTCGAGTTATTTTGACCTGAGCTATCAGTTGCTTGCCATGTGCGCCTTGCTGCTGGGTCTGGTACGCGAGGTCGAGGCAGAACCCGCGCACTCCGCGCAACCGGCTGAGCGCCAGCGCGAGACACTGGAGGGGCCGGTGACAACGAGCGTGTCCAGGCATGGATGACCGAAGAGGCCGGACCAGAGGGGGCCGGGTTCTCATGATCGGGTTCCATTTTCCACCCGCTGCGTATAGCAGCGGGCACCTGAGGCTGTTGGCATTCACGCGCTATCTGCCCGAGTTCGGGTGGAATCCGGTGGTCTTGTCTGCGACCGGCTGCGCCTACGAACACGTCGACATGGCCAGCATCGATGTGATCCCCGCGGCATGTCCCGTGCATCGAGCATTGGCACTGGATGCCAAGCGGCACCTGGGGCTGTTTGGCCGTTACCCATCCGTTCTTGCGCAGCCGGATCGGTGGGCAAGCTGGCGACTTGCTGCAATCGGGCTCGGTTGGCATTTGTTGCGACACTATCGCGTGCAGGCGATCTGGTCCACGTATCCGATCATGTCGGCGCATTGCGTTGCCCATACTTTGCATCGGATGTCCGGCATCCCCTGGATTGCCGACTTTCGCGACCCTGTGGCGACATCGCTGACGGGCAGAAGCCGGATGACGGCGCGATCGCTGTCGCGCTGGGAACGGCGCGTGATATCGCGCGCGACATGTTCGGTATTCACCACGTCGGGTGCGATGCAGTGGTGTGCCGAACGCCATCCCGACATCGACGGCGACCGTCGTTTGTCTGTCATCGAAAATGGTTACGACGAGGCCGCGTTTGCCGACCTGCAGCAACCTTCACCTCCGCTGGCCGGGCGCCCGACGATCCTCGTGCACAGCGGCCAACTGTATCCGGACGGGCGCAATCCGATACCGTTCTTCACGGCGCTTGCCCGGCTGCACTCGTCCGGGCGCGTGAATGCCGGCAATCTGCGGGTTATCTTGCGGGCCAGTGGCACGGAGACAGTTTATCGGCGCGAAATACAGCGCATGGGCCTCGTGGGCGTGGTGGACTTGGCACCTCCCGTATCGGGTCGCGAGGCGTTGGTGGAGCAAGCTGGCGCCGACGGACTGCTGTTGTTCCAGGGGGCACGATACGACCGCCAGATACCTGCCAAACTGTATGAGTACATGCGTATCGGCCGGCCGATTTTCGCACTGGTGGGGGAGCACGGAGATACTGCTGCCCTGCTGCGTGAAACCGGGGGTGCGGAGCTTGTGGCACTCGACGACGCGGATGCGATCGAGGCGCGATTGTCTGCATTTCTGTGCGCGTTGCGAGAAGGCAGTGCGGCGCGGATATCCCGGAACGTTGTCGCCAGGCACTCCAGACGCGAGGGCACGGCGTTGCTGGCAGGGTTGCTGGATCGCGTGATTACGCCGGACGCCATGCCATTGCGAACTTGATTCCGGGTGTGCCTGGACCGGCAGGCATTCCTGCGGAACGGTGGGAACAGATCGGGCGATGCTTCCGGTTCGTGGCTGCACCAACCCAGCAAAAACAAAATGAGCCAATTCATCAAATGTTAGCAGCCAAGGCCTTTTTTGAGACGCCCTCCACGCAGCTCACTGCGCAGATGGAGCAGGACTTCTTTTCCTCCTTGATGGCGCGTAACAAAACCTACAAGACCACGTTTCGCCAGCGATTCGCCGATGTCAATCCGCATTTGGTACGCAGCTTGCGCGACAGTGCGAGCTCATCCGTGCGGGTGCTGGACATAGGTGTCTCTTACGGTGTGAGTACCGTAGAGCTGTACGAGGACTTGCGTGCAGCGGGCCTCGAGGCCCGCATCGTTGCCACGGATATCCTCACCGACGCCTGCTTGGTGCGGGTATGGCCGCATTGCCACGCATTGCTGGATCACAGCGGGTTTCCGCTCCGCTTCGACCTGCCTTGGGGCACCATGAAGCCGTGGGTCGTGGCAGACGATTACCGTAGTGGCCGATTCATCCTCCGCAAGGGCATCAACAAGGCTCTCACTCATCGTGCCCGGCGCATCCTCGCGCGTCCGGACGACGCGCGTATCACCTGTGTAAAACTCGTCACGCCGCGTCTGCTGGCAAACGACGACATCACCGTTTGTACCGATGACATCTCCCGACACAACAGTGCGTTTGCCGGCAGTTTCGAGCTGATCCGTGCTGCCAATGTGCTGAACAGGGGGTATTTCTCCGAAGCCGTCTTGGCAGACATGGTTGCCAATGTCCGGCGTTACCTGAACGCTGCTGGTGGCTATCTGCTCGTCGTGCGCACGCACCAGGACAACAGCAACCATGGGACGTTGTTCCGGCTTGGCCACAATCAGCGGTTTGAAGCCGTCTGGCGGACTGGAGGTGGTTCGGAAGTGGAACAGATCGTGCTGGATGCGCCATGACTCCAGTCTGCCATTTGGCGTCCAGTCATGAGGGGTTGGATACGCGGATTGCATTCGATGCGTGCAGGTTGTGGACCGCAGCTGGCTTTGACATCTGGTGATCACAGTGGTCGACCCAGACGTCGAGAAAGTCGCTTCAAGCGGCGTGACGGCACGCGCGCCACAGGACCGGCTGGCGCGGACTGGCGAATTGGCTGCAATCCTGAATAAGCTGGTTGTCTGACGAGGCAGAACCTTGAAGCCCAAAAACAGCATACGCAGGGCGCTGTCGCTGTCATTCGTGCAGTCGTTCGTCAGCCTCATCTTCAGCTTTGGCGCCGTCATCATCGTCAGCCACCTGCTGACGCCATCGGAAATCGGCGTGTATTCCGTGGCCGCTGGTCTGGTTGCGCTGGCCCACATGCTGCGAAGCTTCGGCGTCAGCGAATTCATCGTCCAGGAAAAGCAGCTCGATCAGCCTCTGATACGAACCGTTTTCACGATCAATCTTCTGATTGCATGGACGCTGGGCATCGCGCTGTTTGCGTTCAGCGGCGTCATCGGGAAGTTTTACGGCGATGCCGGAGTATCGAGCGTCCTGAAGGTGCTGAGTGGCCTGTTCGTGCTGATGCCGTTCGGTTCCGTCACCCAGGCACAGATGACGCGCGAATTCGAATTCGATCGCCTGGTCAAGATCCGGCTGGGTGAAATCATTACGCGCAGTTGCGCGACAGTCGGCTTGGTCTATGTTGGTTTCAGCTACATGAGTATGGCTTGGGCGTCGCTGGGTTCCATCGTCGTCACGCTCCTTGGCTGCGCCGTATGGGGATGGCGCTACCGGGTGACCGGCCTGAGCCTGCAACACTGGCGGCGAGTCCTGCATTTCGGTTCGAACCGAACATTGAGTGACATCGCGATGCAGATCGGTGACCAATCCGCCAACCTCATCGTGGGCAGGATGCTGGGGATGGCGGACACGGGTCTGTATTCGCGCGGTTATGGCATCGTGAACCTGTATCGCGACAGGATTGTCGGTGCAGTGAACAACGTTGCGTTTCCCGCGTTTGCCAAGGAGCACAGGGAGACCGGGACCGCGCCCGCGTTGTTCCTGAAGGCCTTGGTGTATCTCACGGGCATAAGCTGGCCGTTCTTCGCAGCCGGGGTGTTGCTCGCCTTCCCCATCATTCGCATTCTGTTCGGCGCGCAGTGGGATGCGGCCGTACCCTTGATGCGCTGGTTGTGTGGCGCCGCGATCGTCGGATCACTGATGTATCAATGCAACCAGTTTCTGGTGGCGCTTGGGCGCGTCCGCACGGTGACTCGCGTGGAAATCCAGTACCAGTCTGTGCGCGTCATCATGACGGTAGCGGCTGCTTTTTACAGCGTCGAGGCTGTCGCCGCAGTGCAGGTGCTGGTGTACGTCCTCGCCACGATCCTGTATTACCGCCACATGCACCAGTATCAGGGACTGTCCATCCGGGACTGTGCCCGCGCGTTGGTACCTAGCGCCTTGGTGACACTGGTCACCTGCGTGGTTCCGGCTTTGGTCGTGTTCTGGCCCGGCTTTTTGCAACAGCAGATGCTGTTGGCATTTTGCGTGGCAGTCATCGGTGGATGCATTGGGTGGCTGTTGGCCATACGGCTGGTCAGACATCCGTTGCTGGAAGAAGTGCAACGCATGACATCCCACCTGCTGACCCGTACACGCAGCATTCTTGGCAGGGCGTGATGCGGATGGATGTCGTCCAGATACTCAACGAACGATTCGAGTGCGACCGTTGCCACGCTGCGGGACGCTGGCTCCGTTCCGCGAAGCCTTCGATTCGGCAGAACTCGGATATCCACTACCTCGCTTGTGCGCAGTGTAGCGAACGGATCGTGGTCAAGGTCAATCGCGGACAAGGGCCTGCCGACGATGGTCGCGCGCAGGCGGCACGGGAATACGAAACTTTGTGCGCGTTGCAAGGCATGTTCCCGCAGAACGATCGGTTTGGCACGCTGGTGCCATTGGGGCATCTGGAAGGCGAGGGTCGCGGGATCATGGTCACTCGCCTGTTCCACGGCATGGACCTTGCGCGTTATTCACGCAAGCTGGCACTGGAAGACGTGCAGGAGACATTCCGATCCGCCGGCGTCTGGTTGCGGACACTGCACCAGATCGGCCGTGACGGTGCACCCGTGCAGACGTTGGGTGTTGCCGACAGGCTCGACTATCTCGAACGGACCTATGGCAGCGTGTTGCATCCTGATCCGGCAATCCAGAAGGCGTGCGGAGTGCTGGAGCGTGCCGGGCACCGTATCAAGGCACTCGCAGTACCAGCCGTGCGTATCCACGGCGACTTCAAGCCCGAGAACCTGTTGTGCGACGGTATTCGTTTCGTTGGCTTGGATATTCACCTGACGAGCGTTGGCGCGGCGGTTTACGACGTGGCGCCATTCTTGAATCACGTCTGGTTTGCATACCACCGGATATGGAGTCCAGGTGCAAAACAACATCATGAGTTGGCATGCGCGGGTTTTCTGTCGGGCTACGGGGATGTAGGCGATGCGCGTGCGTTGCCGTGGGCCCAGCTATATTTCGCATTGTGTCATCTTGGCGGCTATCGCCGGCGGGGAACGCTGACCTCACGCTACGCAAACTGGAAGGTATGGCCGCTGGTGCATTCGCTGGCAGGGAAGCTCGAGGACGCTACCTGAATCAGGTTCCGATAGAATCGGCAACTGCAGGCCCAGACAACGATTTTCGGGAACTTTTTTACCGTCACGAGACGATGTCCCAATCCCGCATTGCACCCACCGACTCCAGGGCAGACCCATGAACTTCGATCCAACCCGCTATTACAAGAACGACCAGGTTGCCGAGAATTACGATAAATCGAGGTTCAACAGTCTGGCTGGAAGGGTCTTCGAAAGATTGGAGAAGAACAACATTCGCAAAGCGTTCCGGGACCTGCCCCGCGGCAGCACGATTGTCGACGTGCCTTGCGGTACCGGTCGCCTTGCCGAAGTGTTGTTGGAGGACGGATTCAACGTGGTCGGCATGGACATCTCGCCGAACATGCTCGGCCAGGCGCAAAAGAAGCTCGAACGTTTCGGCGATCGGTTCACGACGCGCGTCGCCAACATGCTTGAGCCTGATGCTGAGTTGTCGGCAGGTCCGAAATACGATGCGGCGTTGTGCGCGCGCGTTCTGATGCACTTCCCGCCTGCCGAGCAGGCGGTGTTCCTGCGTAATGTTGCAGGTCTGGTCAGCAAACGTGTCGTGTTCACGCATTCCTGGTCCAGCGCCTATCAGCATGCGCGTCGCGGACTCAAACGCTTGCTGGGACATCAGCGGTCCGTGCGTTACCCGCTGTCCCGTGCGGGTCTTGCGGAAGTGCTTTCCGGAGCCGGCCTGCGTGAACAACGCAAGCTGAGACCCTGTCCGCCGTTGACCGAGGAAATCATCGTCACCGCAGCGAAAGAGTGAGGGGTTGCGGAGCCTCATCACGTTCAATCCTGGCGACGCTTGCATGAACAAGTTCCGGCAATGACTCATGCGCCCCACAGGATTCCGTCACTCGATGGTTTTCGTGCAATATCCATCGTCATGGTGTTGTACGGACACCTGAGCGGAACCCGTGGATTTCCCATTTCAACGGCCAGTTACGGCGATTGGGCTGGGGACGTTGCCCATCTTGGTGTGTTGATATTTTTCGTGATTTCGGGCTTCCTGATCACCTCACTATTGATAAATGAGAAGGAACGAACCGGTTCGATATCGCTGAAGCGATTTTACTTTCGACGCGTGCTGAGGATATTCCCGGCGTTCTATCTTTTCGTTGTGGCCGTGTCGGTGGCGGCATTGGTTGGATGGTTCCACTTGCAAGGTCGTGATTATGTGTTTGCGTTGACCTACACCGTCAACTATGACCCGCACGCGCCATGGCAATTCGGCCATCTATGGTCATTGTCGATCGAAGAGCAGTTTTATTTGCTGTGGCCTCTGGGCATGCTGGTATTGCGCAAACGGCACGCTTGCATGCTGGCTGTCGCCGCCGTATTCGTTGCACCAATGCTGCGTGCAGCGATCCGCGAATACGCGTTTCATGTCGACCCTGGCACGGTGCTGGCACACATGTCGATATTCCCGGCCATGTTCGACTATCTCGCTTCGGGCTGTGCCTTGGCGTTGTTGCGTCCATGGTTGTTGACCCGTGGGTGGTATTTGCGCTTGACCGCAAGCCGTTTGTTGTGGCTGCTGGTACCGCTGATACTCCTGATCAACAGATGGGAGGGGTTCACGGCGGTCATGTTCTTTGGCGCGCCGGCCCAGAATCTGTGCATCGTGATCTTGATTGAAGCGATGAC
>JBOHYW010000036.1:0-24632 GCA_050738155.1 Rhodanobacteraceae bacterium | reverse complement strand
CGCGCTGCTGCGTGCCAACATGGTTGACGTGCAATGGCAGCGACTGTTGCTTTACCCGGCAGGCTGGTACGTTCGCGACATTCCCGTCGATGCATCGCTGACGCTTGCTCCGGGCATGCGGGCTTTTACCGCGCTTCGTATCGGGCATTCCGACGGACGTACGCTTGCATTCGCACGTACGACGCTGGACAAGCTGGTCGATGCGCCGGTTTACGCGGGCCGCTACTGGCGCCAGTTGATGCTTTCATCAGGTACGGCCGCACCGGTCCGGCTTGACATGCTCGCCGATGAGCCATCTGAACTCGCAATCACCCGGAGCCAGGTATCCAGGTACAAGGCACTCGTTGTGCAAACCCTCAAGGTCTTCGGGCCTGCTCCGTACCGTCACTACGATGCGCTCGTATCGCTGAGCGACGAGTTGTCACCCGAAGGCGGTATCGAACATCTGGAAGAGGGCGAGGACAACATGCCGGCCAACTACTTCACCAACGCCGCTGCCCAGCTCAACAATCTTGATCTGATCGCGCATGAGCTTGTGCATGCCTGGAATGGCCGGAGCCGCCAGCCCGCGAGGCTGTGGTCACCCGATTTCAACTCGCCTGTCGATAGCAGTTTGTTGTGGGTCTATGAGGGACAGACGCAGTTCTGGGGGCGCGTACTTGCCGCCCGTGCCGGATTGCGTACACGGCAGCAGACCTTGGACAAACTGGCCCTCGACGCAGCGCTCGTCGCCAATCGCGGTGGGCGTGCCTGGAAAACACTCGCTGATAGCACCAATGATGCGAGCTACATGGCCATGCATCACGTGGCATGGCGCGATTGGCAACGTCGCGAAGACTACTACCCCGAAGGAGTATTGCTGTGGCTCGACGTGGACGCACGCTTGCGGGAGCTGAGCCACGGCAAGCGCAGCCTCGACGACTTTGCCCGCCGCTTTTTTTCTGCCAGGGGTGAGAAAGGCGTCATTTCCACGTACACCTTCCGGGACGTCTGCGCCGCGCTCAACGCGGTGGCGGCGAATGACTGGGCAAGCTTTCTGCGACGCCATTTGGATACCCATGACAATGCCGAAGTGATGGCTGGCTTGGCGCGCGCGGGCTGGCGGCTTGTCTACACCGACAAGCCAAGCGAAACGTTCCGCCAGGCCGAGGCGGACGCAGGCGCCGACAACCTCGACTACTCGATCGGTCTTCAGGTGCGGCCGAATGGAGTGGTGGACTCCGTCACGTGGAAAGGTCCAGCGTTCAAGGTCGGCCTCGCGCCCGACGTCAAAATCACGACCGTCAATGGCAAGCCTTTCTCTGTGGCTGCCATCGACGCCGCTGTGAAGCTGGCCGGAGACGTGCCGGTAACGCTCACTTTCGTTAATGACGGTCGAACTCGGACGGCTTCGTTGGCCTACCGGGGCACCCTGCGCTATCCCTCGCTGCAGCGCATTCCCGACACGCCAGACCGTCTTTCCACCTTGCTGGAAGCGCGTTGAGTCAGCACGTGGGTTATGCGGACCTTCGACTCGATCCGCGTCACCCAAGTCAAAGTGGATTGCTCGAGCGAGCCGCCAAATTCGAGTAGCGTGATGCTTGCGTCGCCTCAAGTGCGCAGCTGCTCCGCGCAGGCGTCGTCGTCGATCGCAACTCGAAGGGTCGCGCAGCCGCGATGGCAGAGGGACGTGCCGCAGCTGGCAGCTCGCGTGCAATGGACGCCTGCGGTCGCCGAGGCTTCAGCCGGTATTACGCCTCCGTACATGCGAAGCCCGCGCCACGCGTTTACGCCGTGCGGGATGCTTCTTCACGGGCTTGCGCGCCGCGTCGTCCTCTGTTCGGTGCGTGAGCAGTTGCACCGCTCGCTCTTCGATCGGTGAAAGCTGGCTTCCACGCATGCGTGAAAGGACAAAGACCATCATGCCGAGGTTCCAAGCGCGGCGCCGCAGCTTGAGCAGGCGTTGCTCCGCCAGGTCTTCGGCAACCAGGTGCAACGGCATGTGTCCCCAGCCAAGTCCAGCCAGCAACAGGTCGCGCTTCGCCCCAAGGTCGTCGACGAGCCATTGGTGTTCGCCCGCGACGCCGTGCTGGGTCTTTTCTGCATCGGGCTGGTTGTCCGTGACGACCAATTGCACATGCCGGGCAAACGCTTCTCGCGAGACGGAAGGCTTGATGCGCGCCAGTGGATGGGTCGGCGCACAAACCGTGACCATCGGCGTTTCACAGAGCTCATACCGGTCGATGGCGCTCGTTTTGAGCTCGGGGACGTCCGCAATGGTGATTGCCATCGAACACTTGCCCGACAGCACCAGCGCCTCGCCACCCTGCATGGTCGTCATGCGCAGACTGATTTCCGCCGTCGGCAATTCGCGCTGCAACGTACGCAAGCAGTTGACCAGGCGCATTCTGGGAAAGTAGGTGTCGACGGCGATTGACAGCGTCGGCACGCCTTCCACCACGATCGACTTGGCCCGGTTTTTCATTTCTTCCGTGTGCGCGATCACCGCCCGCGCGTCGGGAAGAAGGCTACGCCCAGCGGCCGTCAGCGTTGCCCTGCGTGCGCCGCGTTCGAACAGTTCGAGATCCAACGCGGATTCCAGCGCCGCGACGGCATGGCTCACCGCCGATTGGGCACGCCGCAGGCGCCGTGCAGCACCTGTGAAGCTCGTTTCCTCACAGATTGCGACGAAGGTGCGCAGCTGGTTGATCGTCACCGAATCAAGCATGCCATCTACTCTTTAGATTGACATCTGCAATATTTGGTCAGTTTCAAAGATCCGTCAAGCGCTGTAGCCTCCCGACGCGAGGCAGTGCGGCAGCGCGTGCCCCTCTTTCCGGAGTGCGCGGCCGGCCGCTTTACCGCCGCTTCACCCAAGTGGCCAAGGGTGGATATCTGATAGGGGGCGTGCACCTGTCTTTCCCCGGCCTTGGGTGTATCGCCAGGCAAGGGCAGGGTTGGAAATGGATTCCCGTGAACTACACGACCGAGTTGCATTGATCACGACTGGATGGGTGCAACCGATGGCGTCCCCCATCGCGCACTCGGCGGGTTCCCTTCCACCCCGTGCGCGATGGCACAATCACACCCAAACGTCTACTTGGAAAAATCAGGGCACGACGCCGCAAGCATGAATCAGTCACCACCATCGCTGCGCCCGCGCAAGAAACCAGTGCAGTCGCGCTCGGTTGAAACGTATGCCTGCATTCTTGAGGCGGCGGCGCAACTCATCGAGCGGCACGGGTTCGACGCGTTCAACACCAATCTCGTGGCTGAGCGAGCGGGCGTGAGTATCGGTTCGCTGTACCAGTATTTCCCTGGCAAGGATGCGCTGGTGATTGCACTGATGCGGCGCGAGAAGGAGCGTTTCGGTAAGGACGCGGCGGCCGCCTTGGCCGCGCCCGATGGCCGCGCGGCACTGGCCCATCTGGCGGGTGCCGCCGTTCGTCACCAGTTCGATCGCCCGGAACTGGCGCGGCTGCTCGACGCGGAGGAAGCGCGACCGGAAGCGGAGCGGGAGGTGGAGCACGTCAGCCACTTTCGCGAACTGCTGCGCGCCACGCTCGACCGGCCCGACCTGCCGTCGCAGCCGGATCCGGAGATCGCCGCCGACGACCTCGGCGCGCTGGTGCAGCTGTTGGTGGACGCCGCCGGAGCCCGGGGCGATTCCACCAGCACAGAGCGTCTTGAACGGCGCGTGCTGGGAGCGATTCTCGGCTACCTGGGCATGTCACTTGAAGGCGTCGCGCGCGCTGAAATGTGAGCAATAGGGTAGCTTGCCGAAAGGCCCATCGGTCGCCGCGCTTGCGTCGACGCGGGCAGTCGGCGATGTCACGCATGCGAGTTGGCGGACACCGGGGCTTTCGACATCATGACGTCTACCGGATCACCCCGATTCGTCACCCCCGAAATTTCCATGTCGCACGCACTGTTGCCCATGAAGCTCAACCACCTGAGCTTTCCTTCGAGCGCTCCGGAGCGCACCGCGGCGTTCTTCGAGGCCTACCTTGGATTCACGTGCGCGCCGGTCCCGGGGCACTGGTTTCTGAAACGCCCAGGCTTCGACGTAGTCATCGAGAACGTCGGGGCAGACAACCCGCACTGGCCGTGCAGCTTCCACGTCGGCTTCGAACTGCCGTCCCGCGCCGACGTCGAGTCATTGTACGCAAGGATGCTCGCTGATGGCGTGCCGATGGAGACAGACGTCATCGAGCACGCACGCGGCTCGCGCTTTTTCTGTCGCGCCCCCGGCGGTGTGATGTTCGAGCTGAATACCCGTGTCGACGCGTCGCCGGAGTATCGCGGCACCTTCGACTGAGTCGAGCTACGTGATCCGGGTGCCGTGCGCATCAGGTTCGTCAGCGCGCCACCTGCGGGCGTGGACCTGCCGGAGTGCATTACCGGCTGGCGAGGACCACATCGTGTTCTGCACCGAGTTGCACCGCGTCTCACCAGCTTGAATCGTTGATGCGACGTATCCACGTCGCCATCCGACTTTGTCGGGATGGGTTTTCAAACCGAAGGAATCTCATGCTTCGCTTCTGCCGATGCGTTTTGTCGTTGGCTTTTACCGCCGTGATGGCGCCGTGTGCTTTTGCCGGAGCACCGCAGTCCGCGTCCGCTCCCGTGGCAAAAGCCGGCGTGAAAACGAGCCCGATCACGCTCGACGGCGTGCTTGACGAGCCCGCATGGAGAACTGCCCCGGTCATCACGCTCGCCCAACAAAACCCGCATCCCGGCCAGCCGACACCGTTTACTACGACCGTGCGCATCTTGCGCGGCAAGAGCCATGTGTATTTCGGAATCAGTTGTGTGGATCCCGATCCCGCGAACATCGCCATCCACACGCTGCAGCGCGACGGCGACCAGTCCAGCGACGACAACGTCATGATCGTTCTGGATACCTTCGGTCAGCACAAGCTCGCGTACGTTTTTCAGGTGAATGCCGGTGGCGCCATTGCCGATGGCCTGATTTCGCCGGGCTATGACAATCCCGACAGCAATACACCTGTGGACTACGACTGGAACGGCTACTGGAAAGCGGCGGTGAAACGTACGTCCACAGGCTGGACCGCCGAGATCCGCATTGACACACAGAGCCTGCAATTCGAGAGCAAAACTGCGGAGTGGGGCCTGAACCTCAGTCGTTATGTGCCGCGCGACCAGCTCACGCTGGCCTGGTCCGGCATCAATCTGAATGCCTCGCCCACCAATTTGCAATGGGATGGCACGCTCACCGGCATCCAGGGGTTGAACCAGGGAAGTGGTTTCGAATTCGACCCGTATGCCGTGGCTGAGTACAGCAGCACCAAGCGCAAGTCTTCGAGCTGGGCAGGCTTCGACGTCAAATACAACTTCACGCCGGGGTTGGCGGGTCGGTTCACCTATCACACGGATTTTTCAGAAGCGCGGGCCAATTCCCAGCAGATCAATCCTTCGCCTTACGCACAGCCCATTCCTGAAACCCGGGCATTCTTTCTGGAAGGTGCCAATGTCTTCACCTTCGGTCGCAACCTCGGCTCGAGTTTCATTCCGTTCTATTCGCGCAATATCGGTTTGATAAACGGTGAGACTGTTCCGCTGGATGAGGGTGCGAAGCTGCTGGGTCACGCGGGCGGCTGGACGCTGGGCGTGCTGGATACACAGATGGCGGGCACGTCCGTTTCCGACGCCACCAACCTGTTTGCTGGCCGCGCCATATACAACGTCAACGATCAATGGCGTGTGGGCGCACTCGTCACTCACGGTGACCCGCTGGGCAAATCGGACAACACGCTCGTGAGCCTGGACAGCACCTGGAGCACCTCCACGTTCGGCGGCGACAAGAACCTGGATCTGTCCGGGTGGGCGGCACGCTCCTCGGGCAACGATGCACCAAGCGGCTCGCCCGACGGTTATGGTTTCGACGTGGAATACCCCAATGACCTGTGGCACGCGGATGCCAACTACAACGTTTATGGCAAGGCGCTGAACCCGGCACTCGGCTTCATCCAGCGCCCTGGCACCAAACAGACCAATGTTGATGTCATTTATCAACCGCGCCCGAACGCAGACAGCCTGTTCTCGTGGGTGCGACAATTCTTCCTTGAGACCAATTGGGAATACGTTACCGGTCCCGACCATCAAGTGCTGAGCGATGACTGGCACTTCCATCCGATCGCGTTCACCACCCAGAGTGGTTGGCAATGGGATGCTCATCTTGAAAAGAACCACGAAGTGCTTTCCTCGCCTTACGCCATTGTTCCGGGCGTGACGATTCCGGCTGGAACGTACAGCTTCACCAGCATGCACGTCGGCGCGGTTTCGCCAACCGCGAACGCCGTGGGGTTCAGCTTCGGTGCCCAGGAAGGCGGTATCTATAACGGCCGCTACAAGGAATTCACCCCCGAGGTGACCTGGGCCGAACCCGGCGGTCACTTCACTTCCAGCCTGTCGATGGGCAGGTTTTGGGTATACACCCCACACGGCAACGGCATCCTGCGTTTCTCGGAACTCAATCTTGGTTATTCATTCAAGCCGGGCCTCACGCTCTCCTCGCTGACGCAATACAACAACATCAGCCACAACGTTTCGGAAAACGCGATCCTGCAATGGAACATCCAGCCGGCGCGTACCTTGTATGTGGTGTGGAACCACGGCCTGACCTTGAATCCCAATCTACTGCAGGGCACGCAGACCATCACTGGCAACACCATGCTGGTGAAGCTGGCGTGGGGGATCTACTGATTGCATCGGCCTACCGGGCGCCCTGTGGAAGCCGAAACACGCCGTTTCGCCGGCGTCCGGCCCGCGCCCCGGCTACGCAAACGATCTACCCGCAGCAAGTGAACCTGACTTCGTTTTCGTGGAAATGAAAAAGACACAAACCCTGCTGCTATTCGGCTCCAAGTTGACGCAGAAAACTCCTGTAATCGGTCCGCACCCATTCCTCGACGAGCCGGCCCTGATCGTCGAACCGGAAGATGTTCGACAGATCCCACACCACGCGCCGCCCGTTGGGGGCCAAAGGCCCCACCGGAGAATGGGTAAACTCGTGGACAAATCTCCCCTCGATCCAGGTTTGGCAGGCAACATGACGGCCTTCGACGACGATGATGCCTCGACGAATCGAGCGCTCATCGAACGCCGTACGTATCGATTTGAAATAGTCGGTGAGGCCGACGTAGTCCGCCTCGAACCCGTCCGGGCCGTGGAAGCGGAACCGGTTCGTGTCGAAGTACGAGTCGGTCTCGGCCTGATCCTCACCCGAAACCTCAAGTTCGCCTGCTCTTGTCAAACGGGCGACGAGTTCATCGCGCGTCAGAGTCATATTTTTCTCCGTTGGTAAATGAACTTGAATAGCCTGGGCGATCGAGATCGGCAATCAGGCCGGGCTGTTGCGGCTCCCAGCCCAGCAGCGTCCGCGCTCGCTCGCTCGAGGCGGCAATGCAATCTTCTACGGGTCTCGAATTAAAGCGCGTGGCGACGGTTGCGGTTTGGTTAGCGCGTTTGTCTGCGCACTAAGGAATGCGCCGATCAAAACGAGTGCCTGAGCTGCGGCGTTTAGCCGCCCGATTCCGCCAAGGAAGCCGTGTGCCATTCCCTGCCACACATCGATCCTTGCATCGACTCCCGCTGCCACCACTCGGTCGACAAAGCGAACCGAGTCATCGAGCAATACCTCATCGTCGCCCACGTGCACGCGGATCGACGGCAGTCCAGCGAGGTTCCCATGGAGCGGAGAAACCTTTGGATCGGCCGGGTCAGCACCAGCCAGGTAGGAGTCGACCAAGGCAGCCGCCTGTTGGCGGACGAAGTACGGATCAGCAGCGGCACGGGTTTCCCAGCTCGATCCTGTCATTGTGAGGTCGGTGACCGGTGACAACGCGACTGCCGCCGTGGGTGCCCTGAGGTTCGCAGAAGCCTGTGCCGTCGTGATCTTCAGGAGGACGAGTGCGATGTTTCCGCCCGCTGAGTCGCCGCTCAGGGCAACCCGCTTACCGCTCGCGTCGAGCGCGCGATAGCAGGCGAGAGCATCATCCAGGCCCGCAGGAAAAGGATGTTCCGGCGCGAGGCGATAGTTTGGGACAAAAGCCTCGACGCCAGCGCTTTGAGCGATATGGCCAACAAGATGGCGGAAGGCCTCAGCCGAGCCCCAATTGAACCAGCCACCATGCAGATGAAGAATGGCGTGACCGGGCCGTGCGTTGGCTGGGGTGCACCACCAGCCCGGAATACCGCCCACGGTGTCGGAACGATAAGTCACGCCTTCGGGGGCGACGACGCGAAGCATGATCGCATCGAAGGGCGCTCGGGCGCCGACTCCCTGAAGTTTCCCTTTATTGGGTTTGATCATCGCGCGCACTTCGGCCATGGCCGCCTGATCTTCAGGCGACAGCGGATGCGTCACGGACCAGGATTTGGCGGGATTGGGAGGTTTGTCGTGCATAGTCATCTCCTTGGTTTTCATGGATTCAACTCTAAAGCGCCATGCCGCCCGAAACCTCGATTCTCTGGCCGTTCACCCAGCGATTGTCGTCGGAAAGCAATGCAGCAATCATCGGGCCGACGTCATCGGCCACGCCGGCGCGGCCGAGAGCGGTAACGCTCGTCACAAACTTGTTCACTTCAGGATTATCGCGCACCATGCCGCCACTGAAATCTGTTTCGATGGCTCCCGGTGCAACCGCATTGACGGTAATCCGGCGCGTCCCGAGTTCTTTCGCCAGGTAGTGCGTCAACACTTCGATCGCGCCCTTGGATGCCGCATAAACGGAATTGCCGGGATAGCTGACACGGGTGGTACCGGACGAGATGTTCACGATCCGGCCACCGTCGTTGAGAAACGGAAGCAGTTTTTGCGTCAGAAAGTACACGCCTTTGAAGTGCACGTTGACTATCTCGTCGAATTCAGCTTCCGTCGTTTGCTCGAACGGCTTGTGTAAGGAATTTCCGGCGTTGTTCACCAGATAATCGAATCGCCCTTGCCCCCAGATCTGCAGCGTCTCGCGGACTTCGGTTGCGAATCCGTCAAATGAATGAATGTCGCCGGTATCGAGACAGAATGCCGCCGCTTTCCTTTCCAGCCCTTCGATTTCGCGAATGAGCGACTCGGCCTCTGCCTGATTCGAGTGATAGGTAAAGATGACATCCGTTCCGCGCCGTGCGAGATTGATGGCCGTATTGCGGCCGAGTCCGCGGCTGGCACCGGTGATGATGGCGGTCCTGTTTGCGACGTTTTCAACTACGTTGTTCGTCATGGAAATACTTCTTTGTTTGGGGTCAATCTTCGAAGTAGCTCGCGCGATCCAAATCGGCAATCAGGCCGCGCTGTTGCGGCTCCCAGCCCAGCAAGGTCCGCGTTCGCGCACTGGAGATTGGGGAGTCCCTGCCGACGAATAACCCGACGAAGCCGAAATGCTCCTGGGCCTGTTCCTGTGAGATGGAAATGACAGGCACGTTCAGGCCGTGACCGATGGCCATGGCGATGTCTTTGAGCGGCACGCCCTCTTCGGCCACGGCGTGATACCGCGCTCCCTCCACGCCTTTTTCGAGGGCGAGCCGGTACAGACGGGCGACGTCGAGCACATGCGCGGCAGGCCAGCGGTTCTGACCATCGCCAACGTATGCTGAGACGCCTTTCTCGCGGGCTATGGCAATCAGGGGAGTGACGAGTCCCTGTCTCACTGTGTCGTGGACCTGCGGGAGACGCATTACCGAGGCGTGCACTCCGCGCCCCATGAGCGCAACAGCCGTCGCCTCCGATGCGCGGGGATATGTGGCGGAAGGCGGAATCGGCGGATCATCCTCTGTGGCGGCGCGGCCCTGGGCCACTCCAACACCGGAAGTGATGATGAAGGGACGGCTTGAACCCTGGAGCACGGCGCCGATGGTCTCGATGGCGCGTTTATCCAGTTCGCTGCTTTCCGCGAATCTCGTCCAGTCGTGCCGGAAAGCGGTATGAATGACGGCATCGGATGCAGCGGCTCCGCTGCGCAGACTCTCTGGATCTTCGAGCGAACCGCGATGTATTTCAGCTCCTGCCGCGGTGAGGGTCTCGGCGCCCGCATCCGAACGGGTCAGGCCGAGCACTTCGTGGCCCGCACCGAGCAGTTCCTTGACGACGGCCGAGCCGACGAATCCAGTTGCACCGGTAACAAATATACGCATGACGTTTTCTCCAAGTTTGAACACACTGAGGTTGAGTTGAACTGGAGCAATTCCGTTGCCGTAACGCTTTACTTTCTCGCGCGACAAGTGGCGCATCGCGCGCACCCATCGAATACGGAAATCAGCAGCGCCGCGCCACTTTCGACTCGGTACGGTTGGTCACTGGCGTGCCTACGACCAGTCTGTGACTGGTTGAAGCAGGGGGCCGTGAAACCCCGATATGCATTTGCAGCGGCATTACCAGGGAATCGGGCCGTTCTCGTCCGAGAAGGTGCCGGTCGGACCGTCCGGGTCGAGGAGCGCAAGGCGCACGGGCTCACGGGCAGCCTGTTCGACCGTGCGCGTGCCGGCGAAGTTGTTGAGATCCGTCGCGGTGAAGCCGGGGTCCGCAGCGTTGACCTTGATGCGTGTCGGTTCGAGTTCGATGGCGAAGGCGAGCGTGACCGCGTTGAGGGCGGTCTTCGACGCGCTGTAGCTGGGGCCGAACATCGCGCGATACGGATGGTTCGGATCTGAGTTCGCTGTCAGCGAGCCGACGCCGCTCGATACATTGACGATGCGTGCCGCCGGCGCCTCCCGAAGAAGCGACAGCATCGCCTGCGTAACGGCGATGACGCCGAACACGTTCGTCTCCCACACCGCGCGCACTTCGTCGAGAGACACGACGCTCGCACGGCCCAGCTCCACAGCCTCTTCGAGTGTCCATCTCGGCTTGAGCTCAACGGCGTGCGAGATGGCCGCGTTGTTCACCAGCACGTCGAGACGGCCGAATTCGTTCCGGATGCGCTCCGCCGCAGCGGCGATGGAGGCCTGATCCGTGACGTCGAGTTGAAGCGCATGGGCTTGCGCTCCAACGCTCTTCGCGGCTGTCTCGCCGCGCTCGAAGTTGCGCGACCCGACGAGCACGGTGAAGCCGTGCGCCGCGAGATCCTTCGCGATTTGCAGACCGATGCCTTTGTTGGCCCCGGTGACCAGGGCGATGGGTTTGTGTTGCATGATCATCTCCATTGCTGTGTGATGCGAGTACATGCGGTTCATGTTCGGGACTGTGCTAAATTGAAGCTGAAATGGAACTGCGTTCCGATTATATGTGGAACGTTGTTCCGATTACAATGGGTGATTGGATGACTGCCAAAACGAAAAACCCAGATGGCGGCTTGGAGCCTCATGGCCTCAAGGATCGGCACCTGCGCGCTGATGCCCAGCGAAACATCGACTCGTTGCTCAAGTCAGCCGTGGAGGTGTTTGAGACCTCCGGGGTGGATGCTCCGGTGCGCGAAATCGCGGACAAGGCCGGCGTCGGCATCGGCACCGTTTATCGGCACTTTCCGAAGCGCTCGGATCTCATCGCGGCCGTCTTTCGTCATGAAATCGATGCCTGCGCTGACGCCGCGCCACGCTTGGCTTCCAAGCATGAGCCTGTCGAAGCACTCACGAGATGGATGCAGCAGTACGCGGCCTTTATTGCGACCAAACGGCGACTCGCCCCGGCCCTGCATTCGGGGGACGCTGCCTTCGAAAGCTTGAGTGCGTACTTCCTGCAGCGGCTCAAACCAGCCCTGCAGACGCTGCTTGAGTCTGCGGCGGCCGCTGGTGAGATCCGCACCGATGTCGACTCCAAGGATCTTCTGAGCGCGATTGCGAGCTTGTGCATGTCCGCCTACAACGACCGCCCCGACCACACCCGCCGCATGATCGCCCTGCTGGTCGACGGGCTTCGCTACGGCAAGCGCTCACCGCAAGACGCGTCTTCGTGACGCGGTCTGTCATCCCCGCCCCGCTTTCCGAATCTGAATCCAGGCTCCTCCACACCAACTCCGGCGACAACTCCATGGAAAACGAAGAACTGAAGGTTCTTTTCGACCAACAAGCTGCTGGCTACGACGACCACCAGGCAAAGATGGCACCAATTCTTGATGGCCTGTACTTCGTTCTTGATTCGGTGCTTTCTGATTTGCCGGACGACGCGAGAATCCTTTGTGTCGGGGCAGGAACGGGCGCGGAGATGGCTCACCTTGCCAAAAAGTTTCCGGGTTGGCGCTTCACCGCGGTGGAGCCTTCGAGCGCGATGCTCGATGTGTGCCGCCAACGGGCCGAGCAGGAAAGATTCATCGCCCGCTGCAATTTCCATGAAGGTTATCTCGACTCACTCCCCGGCGAAGATATGCATGATGCAGCCACCTGTTTCCTGGTGTCGCAGTTCATTCTGGATCAAGAAGCTCGCTCCAAATTCTTCCGCACGATTGCCGACAGGCTTCGTCCAGGAGGGATCTTGGCCAGTTCTGATTTGGCATCGGGGGTCGATTCAGACGAGTACGACGCGCTGCTTCATTCATGGTTGAACATGATGTCCGCAGTGGGTGTGCTTCCGGGCGGGCTCGAGCGCATGCGGGCTGCATACGCCAAGGATGTGGCGGTTCTGCCCCCGGACGTTGTCGCGTCAATCATCCAGTCTGGCGGCTTCGAGACGCCAGTGCGCTTTTTTCAGGCTGGACTTCTGCATGCGTGGTTTGCCAAACATGCATCGGGTAACGCCGCCTGACTCAAGCACCATCGGCCTTCCCGCAAGCAGACGGTCGCGACCGGGAGTCCCAGCCACAGGACCACTTTCACTTCTGATGATGGGTTGAATCGGCATCGCGTCCGGTCGACCTCCGCCGTGTATGTTGGGCGGCTCGTGGCATTGCCGTTACCATCGATCGCGAACCCGAAGGACGTGAGGCTCGATGGCGATCGATCTGGGCGCGCTGCTCACGATATTGCTGGTGGTCGGTTTCCTGGCGCAGTGGCTGGCGTGGCGAATGCGCTTGCCGGCCATCCTGTTCCTGCTGCTGATCGGCATCGCCCTGGGGCCTGCGACAGGCTGGTTCGATCCCGACGCGATGGCGGGCAAATACCTGTTTCCGCTGGTGTCGCTGGCGGTCGCGCTGATCCTGTTCGAGGGCAGTCTGACGCTGCGCTTTTCCGAGCTGCGCGGGATCGGCCGCGCGGTACGCGGGCTGGTCAGTTACGGTGCGGTGCTGGCTCTGGTAATGCTGGCGGCGGCGGCGCACTGGATCGCCGGGTTGAGCTGGTCGATCGCGTTCCTGTTCGGCGCGCTCACCTGCGTCACCGGCCCCACGGTGATCACGCCGATGCTGCGCACCTTGCGGCCCAACGCGCGCATCGCCAGTGCACTGCGCTGGGAAGGCATCATCCTCGATCCGCTCGGCGCACTGTTCGCGGTGTTGGTGTTCGAGGCAATCCTGACGCACCAGCAGGGTCATTCGCTGGCGATATTCGGGGCGACCGTCGGCATCGGTGCCGGGATCGGCCTGGCCATGGCGGCAGCGCTGGGCTTTCTGCTGCACCGCCAGATGATCCCCGAATACCTGCAGTCTTATGGCACGCTGATCGCGGTATTGGGTGCGTTCACCCTGGCCAACCTGCTTGCGCACGAATCCGGGCTGGTGACGGTCACGATCATGGGAATCACCCTGGGCAACCTCAAGCACATCCATATCGGCGACATCATGGACTTCAAGGAGCACCTGTCGACATTGCTGGTGTCGATGCTGTTCGTGGTGCTGGCGGCGCGCCTGCACTGGCCGCTGCCGCCGGGCATGCTGCTGGCCGGCATCCTGGTGTTCGTGGTTGCGCAGTTCGTGATCCGGCCGTTGACGGTGCTGGTTGCAACGTTTGGCGGCGGCATGACCTGGCGCGAGCGCGCATTGGTCGGCTACGTGTCGCCGCGCGGCATCGTCGCGGCCTCGGTGTCATCGCTATTCGCGCTGCGACTGGGCGAACTCGGCATGCCGGGTGCCGACGCGCTGGTGCCGCTGGTGTTCATTCTCATCATCGCCACGGTGGTGTTGCAGAGCGCCACCGCGCGGCCGTTGGCGCGCTGGCTGAAAGTGGCCGCGCCCGACCCGAACGGCGTCCTGATTTTCGGCTCGGACACCGTCGCGCGCAGCATCGGCAAGGCGCTTGCCGAACAGAAATTCCAGGTGCTGCTGGCCGACGACCATTGGGCCGGCATCAGTGCTGCGCGGATGGCGGGCCTGCCGACGTTCTACGGCAATCCGACCTCGCAGCACGCCGAGTTGCACCTCGACCTGACCGGCATCGGCCGGCTGCTGGCGATGTCCACCCGGCGCGAATTGAATTCGCTGGCGTGCATGCACTACCGACGGGAATTTGGCCGCGAACGCGTGTATCGCTTGCGGGTGCTGGCACCGGAGGAGAGCGGCAACCGCGCGGCATTTGCCGGCAGCCTGCGCGCCAAGGCGCTGTTCGGGAATGATGTTACCCATACACGCTTCGCCGAATTGCTGAACACCGGTTGGCGCATCAAGGTCAACGTGCTGACCGACAGTTTCGACTGGCCGGGCTTCGTTGCCCAGCACGGCGCGAACACTTTGTTGCTGTTCGGTATCGAACCGAGCGGGCGTCTGCGCGTCGCCAACGACCGCCGCAAGGTCGAACCGCGCAGCGGCTGGACCGTGATCGCGCTGGTGCCGCCGGCGCCGGATGAAATCACCGCGGTAGCCGCCTGAAGCGGTTCATCCCGATCGCGCAAAACGCGCGCGATAGGCCGATGGCGTGGTACGCATGTGCCGGCGGAAATGGTGGCGCAGGGTCATCTCGCTGCCGAATCCGCATTCGCTGGCGACATGGTCGATCGGCAGCGAGGTGCCCTCCAGCAAGTCGCGTGCGCGTGCCAGTCGCGCCGTCACCAGCCACGCGACGGGCGTGGTGCCGGTGGCATCCTTGAAACGACGCATGAAAGTGCGTTGGCTCATCACCGCCAGCGCGGCGAGTTCGGCGATCGGCTGATCGTGGACGAGACGGCGCTGCATGTGTTCGATCACCTTCGACAGCGTGTCGGTTTCGCGTTTCGGCACCGGCCGTTCCACGAATTGGGCCTGCCCGCCATCGCGATGCGGCGCGATGACCAAGCGCCGCGCCACCTGGTTGGCGACTGCGGGGCCATGGTCAATGCGTACCAGGTGCAGGCAGAGGTCGAGCCCCGCCGCGCTGCCCGCTGAAGTGAAAATGCGATCTTCTCCGATGTACAGCACGTCGAGATCGACCGCGACGCGCGGATACATGCGCCGCAACGCATCGGCGTAGCGCCAGTGGGTGGTAGCGCGTTTGCCGTCGAGCAGTCCGGTGGCGGCCAGCACGAACGCGCCGGAGCAGATCGACACCAGCCGCGCACCGCGCGCGTGCGCTTCGCGCAAGGCATTCACCACTTTCGGCGGGACCGGTGTATCGACGCTGGTCCAGCCCGGCACGATCACGGTGTCGGCATCGCGCAGCCGCTCGAGACCGGCGTCGGCGACGATGCGCAGACCGAACCGTCCGCGCAACGGGCCGCGTTTCGCGGCGCAGGTTTCGAATCGGTACCAGTCGAGATCCAGTTCCGGGCGTGGCAGTGCGAACACTTCGGTCGCGCAGGAGAACTCGAAGCCGCATAGCCCGTCGTAGACCAGCACGGCGACCAGCGGGTTGCGGCGAATATTCGACTTGCGAGGTTTTGGCATTTTTTGATCGGACAATGGCATTTTTGCCAATTCTCCACCAGCCGTCCGAGTTCGACAATGGGCACGCCATCCACCCCTGCCGGAGCGATCATGCACAACCCCGTCACCCAGGTTCCCGCCGCGTCGCCGGAACACGCAATGCAGCACTTCGAAACCGGTTTTGCCTTCGAGACCGATTGCTGGGACACGCATCAGGCCCTGCAGCAGGACGACCACGGGTTCGTCTTGATCGACGCGCGCAGTCCGGAGCGTTTCGCCGAAGGACATGTCCCGGGAGCCGTCAACATCCCGCACGGCAAGATCATCGAATCGCGGATGGCGCGCTGGCCGGCGTCGACGCTGTTCGTGGTGTATTGCGCCGGGCCGCATTGCAATGGCGCAGCGCGCGCGGCGGTGCGCCTGGCGCAGTTGCGGCGCCCGGTCAAATTGATGGCAGGCGGCATCACCGGCTGGCTCGACGAAGGATTCGAACTGGAGCAGGGCGATGGAAACGATTGACCCGATGGGCGGGGATCCGCGCTTGCAGTTGCTGCACTCGGCCGGGCTGGCTGCGGATTTCCTGGACGAGCGCCGCAAGGCACGTGTCGGCGGAGCGTCCGATGATGGCCTCGCCGACCGCTTGCGGGCATACGATTTTCGCGACGCGAGGCCGTTGCAAACCGTCGCCGCCGACATGTTCGACCTGCTCGGCACGCACGCCGTTCGCAGCGACCATCCGCGTTATTTCGGGTTGTTCAATCCGCCGGCGCTGCCGGCCGCGATCATCGGTGACCTGATCGCGGCCACCGTCAATCCGCAATTGGCGGTGCGCAGTCACGCATCCGCGGCCGCCGATATCGAACGCAAGCTGTTGCAACTGTTCGGAACGCGGATCGGCTGGGATGGCGGCGAGGTGAGTGGTGCATTCACCAGTGGCGGCAGCGAGGCCAACCACACCGCGCTGCTGGTGGCGCTGGCGCGGAAGTATCCCGAGTGGCCGACGCGTGGTTTGCAGACTGTGACCACGAACCCCGCTGTTTACGTCTCGGCGCAGGCGCATCTGGCGTGGATCAAACTCGCGCGCAGCAGCGGCCTCGGCAGCGACGCGGTGCGGTTGGTGCCGACCCGCGACGGCATGCGGCTCGATGGTGAAACCCTGGCGCAGTTCATCGCCGCGGATGTCGGTCGTGACCCGGTACTCGTGGTCGCCACCGCCGGCACCACCGCGCACGGCGCGATCGATGACATTGCAGGCATCGCCGAAACCGCGCATCGATGTTGCGCGTACCTGCATGTCGACGCAGCCTGGGCTGGCGGCGCGCTGCTTGCGGATGAAGGCAAGGCATTGCTGCGCGGAATCGAGCTGGCGGACAGCGTGACCATCGATCCGCACAAATGGTTGTGCGTGCCGATGGGTGCCGGCATGTATCTGGCGCATGATTGGGTGCCGTTGCAGAGCGCGTTTTCGGTGAGCACCGGCTACATGCCGTCGGCGTCGCTGGAACAGCGCGATGCCTACATCCATTCGCTGCAATGGTCGCGCCGGTTCATCGGGCTGAAGCTGTTCATGGCATTGGCGACGCTGGGCGCCGATGGCTACGCGCAGATGGTCCGCCGGCAACTGCAGCTGGGCCGGCAGCTTCGCGACGGCTTGCTGGCGCATGGCTGGCGGCTGGTGAATGATTCGCCGCTGCCGCTGGTCTGCTTCGTGCCCGAGCTTGCGCGAGACCGGCAAGGCGACGCGGTGCGCCGGATCGTCGACGCGGTGGTCGCTTCGGGCGAGGCCTGGCTGTCGACAGTCGACTGGCGTGGCCAACAGGTCATCCGCGCCTGCATCACCAGCTACGAGACCACGTCAGGCGACGTGGATGCGCTGATCGAGTTGCTGGACAAGATGCGCGGCCGCGAGTTGGTCGCAACGCCTGGTGCGAGATGAGCGATCCGAAGGCGGCGCGCGCTGCGCGCTGCGTGGTGCGTCCGGCGCGGGTGGCAGATCTCGCTGAACTGGTCGTGCTGTTCGCGGAACACGCGCGCCATGAGTGCGCCGTGTTCCACCCGGAGGGCGTAACCGCGCGATTGCGCGATGCATTGTGGTCGAATCCGCCGCGATTGCGTGGATGGGTCGCCGACTCGGCGGCCGGATTGATCGGGTACGCGACTGCGGCGCCGGAATTTTCGACCTGGGCGGCATGCGAATACCTGCACATGGATTGCCTGTTCGTGCGCGATGGTTGGCGTGGAGCGGGCATCGGCGCCGCACTGCTGGCGGCGGTCGCAGGGCACGCGTGCGATCAGGGTTATCCGGAAGTTCAGTGGCAGACACCCGCCTGGAACGAGGATGCGGCGCGCTTCTATCGCCGCAACGGCGCGGCGGAAAAGTCCAAGCGCCGGTTCGCGCTGGACCTGCGCCACGACCTGTAAGCCGGGACGGTACGGGCATTATGCTTGCCAGATGTTGTATCTCGCCTCGCAATCACCGCGTCGGCACGCGTTGCTGCAGCAACTCGGCGTCGCGTTCGAAGTCGTCGACGTCAATGTGCCGGAGATGCGCAGACCCGACGAGTCGCCGTGCGGGTACGTCGAACGCGTGGCACGCGCGAAGGCGCAGGCGGGTTGGCAAGCGATGTCGGTGCGCGACCCTGCCGCGGTCGTGCTGGGCGCCGACACCGAGGTGGTGCTGGACGACCGGGTATTCGGCAAGCCGCGCGATGCCGACGCTGCGGCCGCGATGCTGCGCGCACTGTCCAGCCGGACCCACCGGGTCATTTCCATCGTCTGCTGCGCGCGGGCAGGCGCGGCCGAAGTCGTGGTGTGCGAATCGGAGGTGACGTTCACCGACCTCGACGAGGACGCCATTGCACGCTACGTCGCGACCGGCGAATCGTTCGGCAAGGCGGGAGGCTACGCGATCCAGGGACGGGCCGCGGGTTTCATCGAACATCTCTCCGGCAGCTATTCGGGCGTGATGGGCCTGCCGCTGTTCGAGACCGCGGCGCTGTTGCGACGCGCCGGCCGTGAATTGTGACCGGCGCTGAATTCGCGAACTTACTGCATCGACAGGTGCAGCACTGGCGGGCTATAACGGGAACCCAGCCCTGACGACGACCGGCGCATGACCGAGGAAATCCTGATCAACGTCACGCCCCGCGAGGCGCGGGTCGGGGTGGTCGAAAACGGCATGCTGCAGGAAGTGCATGTCGAACGCGCCGGCCATCGCGGGTATGTCGGCAATATCTATTGTGGGCGGATCAAGCGGGTGATGCCCGGCATGCAGGCTGCGTTCGTGGACATCGGGCTGGAGCGCAGCGCTTTCCTGCATGCCGCCGACATGGCCCGCCCGGCGCTGGAGGGCGACGCGGCCGATGGCGTGGCGGCGGCCGCGGTGCCCATCAATACACCGGCCATCACCGAACTGGTGCACGAAGGCCAGCGGGTCATCGTGCAGGTCATCAAGGACCCGATAGGCAGCAAGGGTGCGCGCTTGTCCACGCACCTTTCGATTCCTTCTCGCTACTTGGTGTTGTTGCCGGACAGCAGCACGCTTGGCGTGTCGGTGCGCATCGAAAACGAAGCCGAGCGCGAACGCCTGCGCGAACTGCTCGCAGGCTTGGTAGACGGCGGCAGTTTCGGGTTGATCGCGCGCACCAACGCGGAAGGCCTGGCGCGCGAAGCGTTGTCGGAAGACGTGGCTTACGTCACCCGTGTCTGGCAATCGGTTGCCGAAGCGGTCGCGCACGCGCAACCGGGCGAGCGGGTATACGAGGAACCACCATTGCCGCTGCGGGTGTTGCGTGACCTGATGCACGACGACATCGAAAAGGTCCGCGTGGATTCGCGCGAGACCTTCGACCGCACGCTCGTCTTCGCCCGCCACTTCATGCCGGAACTGGCCGGAAGGATCGAACACTACCCGGGCGCGCGACCGATCTTCGACTTGTACGGCGTCGAGGACGAAATCCAGAAGGCGCTGCGCAAGGAGGTGCCGCTGAAATCCGGCGGTTATCTGGTGATCGACCAGACCGAGGCGATGACCACCGTCGACGTCAACACCGGCGCCTATCTCGGCACGCGCAACCTCGAGGAAACCGCATTCCGCACCAACCTCGAAGCTGCCCAGGCGGCGGCGCGGCAACTGCGGCTGCGCAACCTCGGCGGCATCATCATCATCGATTTCATCGACATGCACGATGACGACCACAAACGCCAGGTGCTGCGCACGCTCGAAAAAGCGCTGGCGCGCGACCACGCCAAAACCACCGTGTACGAGATGTCGCCGCTGGGTCTGGTCGAGATGACCCGCAAGCGCACCACTGAAAGCCTCGCGCGGCAATTGTGCGAAGCGTGCCCGGCGTGTTCGGGGCGAGGAGCGGTCAAGACTGCCGAGACGGTCGGCTACGAAATTTTCCGCGAGATCACCCGCGCGGTGCGCCAGTTCGACGCCGAGAAACTGCTGGTGCTGGCATCGCCGCGCGTGGTGACGCGCATGCTGGAAGAGGAAGCCGCGGCGGTACAGGAGCTGGAAACCTTCATCGGCAAATCGATCCGCTTCCAGCCGGAAGAGCAATACGCACAGGAGCAGTTTGATGTCGTGTTGCTGTGAGAGAAGCCGGGATCCGGGTGAAGCCCAACGCGTGCGTGTGACCATGTTGGGCTTCTCCCGGTCTGCGACCGGGATCAGCCCAACCTACGTGATTCCAGGGTTGCGCCGCCAGTTGATATCGTGTTGCTGTGAGAGAAGCCGGGACCCGGTACCCGCGACCCGGGGTCCGGGCAAAGTCCAACGCTTGCGTGTGACCACGTTGGGCTTCTCCCGGTCTGCGACCGGGATCAGCCCAACCTACGTGATTCCCGGGTCCTGCTGCCAGGCAGGCGCGGCCGCATGAGGCTGGCTTGGCGCCAACATCTGCGCCGTGCGCGTTTTGCGCTGACTGCACTGATCGCGGTGGTGTTGATCGGTGCGGCGGTGGCAATGGGCTTGGTGCAACTGCTGTTGCCGCTGGCGACGCACTACCCCGATTTCGTCGCCAACCAGTTGTCGGCGCGCCTGCACCGGCCAGTGAAGTTCGCCGGGATCAGCAGTCAGTGGCAACCGTCCGGGCCATTGTTGACGGTGCATGGTCTGACGTTGGGTCCCGACAAACCGGGGGGGCATTCGATCACGTTGCCGCATGCCGCCGTGAAATTCGATTTCGGGGCCTGGCTGCGCCCAGCGCACCGCTGGATCACCTTGCGCGTGAGTGGCGCGGAGTTGCGGGTGGTACATACGAGCGCCGGCTGGCAGGTGGCCGGCTTCGGCAATGCCGAGGGTCAGCCGCATGCATCGTTGCAATCGTTGCCGGTCGACCTGGACCTGCGCAACTTGCGCGTGGACATCGTCGATACCGTCACCGATCACTCGTGGCACCTGTCGGCACCGCGCCTGCGCGTGGTCAACGTTGGCGATTCGGTGCGCTTCGGCGGCCGAATCAAGCAACAGCATACGCAGCAGGCGATGACGGTCATCGGCCGCATGGATGCGTCATCGCGCAGCGGCGAGTTGTATCTGGCGACGAATAAACTCGATCTGGTGGCGGCGACACGCAACGTCGATCTGCATGGCTACACCGTGCACGGCGGGCAAGCAAATATCGAATTGTGGGGGCGCTGGCGCGACGGCAAATTCGATTCGGCGACGCTGCGTTACGCGTTGCGTGGCGTGGATGTGACCGGTGCGGATGGGCGTCGCGTGAGCATGCCTTTGTTCGCCGGTGTCTTCAGCGCCCAGCGCGCCCGGAATGGCTGGAATATTGCCTGGCGTGGGCCTGGCAAGCCGCGCGCGGACATCGACAAGGCGGGTGGCTTGATCGCGCACTTGCGTGGGCACCCAGGTGCGTGGCGGGTTACGGCGGCGGCGCACGCGGTCGATGTCGCGCCATGGCTGAAGGCCTTGTCGATTGCGCCCGAGGCGCCGAAGTCGTTGGCGGACTGGACGCGGCTTGCCAACCCGCGGGCTCGCATCGACCGCGCGGCGTTGCAATGGCAACAGGGCGGCCACTACGTCCTGATGGCTCGTTTGTCGGGCCTGAAAGCGGTGCCGGTCGACAAGCTGCCCGGGGCGGATCTGGCGCAAGTCGTGGTACGTGCCGACGATCGCGCGCTGTCGGTGGAATTGCCCTCGCAGACGGCAACGTTGGCGCTGAAGGACGTGTTCCGCCAACCGTTCACGCTGACCGGTCTCGCCGGGACGCTGGTTGCATGGCGCGCGGATGGCGCATGGAACATCGGCACCGACGCGCTGCGCTTCGGGATGGGCACGCTCACCGGGGAGGTCAACGCACATATCGTCGAGCAGGGTCACGGCAAGCCGCCGTTCGTGAAAGCCTACGCTGCGGTCCAGCACGCGCGGGTGGTCGATGCGAAGCGGTTCTTGCCGTACCGCAGGATGCCGGCGTCGTTGATCGCGTGGTTGAACCATGCGCTGGTCGCGGGCGACGTGACGTCCGCGCGGGTGTTGATGCGTGGGCCGCTGGAAGCCTGGCCGTTTCCTGATCACAAGGGGCGTTTCGAAGCGACCGGCGTCGTGAACAACGCCACCTTCAATTTCTCCGATGAGTGGCCGCGCGCGACCGATGTCGACGCCGTCGCGGATTTCGTCGACGATCACATGGACATTGCCGCCAGCAACGTGACGATGCGGCAGGTCACGTTGAACCAGGCCACCGCATCGATCCCCGATCTCGGGCACGGCACGCTGAATCTCATCGCCAGCGGCAAAAGCAGCGGCGCATCGCTGCTGGATTTCGTACGCCACAGTCCGGTCGGCAAGAACGCGCTCGACACCTTGGCGGGCATGACGATCGGGGGCACCGGCAAGTACGGCATCCAGTTGTCGATCCCACTGCACGATGCATCGAAGTTCACCTTGCACGGCAAGGTCGAGCTCGCCAACGCCGACGTCACGGCAAAAAAATGGAACCTTGCGCTCAAGGATCTCACCGGTCCGTTGCTGATCGACGGTGCGGGTTTCACCACGAATGATCTGACCGCGCAGTTTCGCGGCTCACCGGCCAGCTTGTCGTTGGCGGTGGGCAGCGGCGCGAGCGATCCGGCGGATATCGTCGAGGCTTCGATGGACACGACGGCATCCGTGCAGACCCTCGTGCAGGGTTACCCGAACCTGTCAGGGCTGGTTGCGCACGCAAGCGGCGCTGCGCCGTTCCACATTGGCGTGAGGGTGGTGCGGGGCAGCAGCGGCGCACCAGCCACGCCGATCCTGCATGTGCGATCGAGCCTTGCCGGTGTCGCGCTGGATTTTCCCGCACCGCTCGACAAGCCCGCGAACGCGACGTTGCCGTTGAACCTCACCTTGCAGTTGCCGCCGAACGGCGCGCCATTGTCGGTCTCGCTCGGTGACGTGTTGCAGATACGCGGGCGATTGGCCGACCCGGCGCACGACAGGCCGGCGGCAATGGCTGTCGTTTTCGGCGCCACGCCACCGACAAGCGTGCCCGCGAGTGGCCTGGTTGCAGGCGGTCATGCGGCGCACCTGGACATGAGTGGATGGATACAACAGGCGTTGTCGGGGTCCGCTGCTTCGGGGTTTCCGTCATTGGTCGCGGCCCACGTGAGCACCGACGATGCGGAAGTTTTCGGTAGCCATCTGGGTGCGCTGAAGATGGATTTCAGCGCGGGCGCGCAGGTCGATACGGTGCATTTCGATGGCGCGGTGGCGGTCGGCTCGGTGCAACTGCCGACCAGCAGCTTGATGACGCGCGGCATCACCGCAAACTTCAAGCATCTGTACTGGCCGGCGCCACCCGCGCCGAAATCGCCGGCGTCGTCGTCGGCACCGACACCACCGACACCACCGGCGCCACCGCTACCACCGCCGGTGACTTCGCCGGTCGCACCAACCGCGATTCCGCCGCTGCATGTGACCATCGGCGATTTGCGTATCGGCAACGAGCACTTGGGTGCGACGGCGTTCGAAAGTATGCCAACACTGGCCGGCATGGACGTCGTGAAGTTCGATTCCAGGGGCAAGGATTTTGCAATCCAGGCGCATGGCGACTGGAACGGCAGCGCGGCCTCCAGCCAATCGCATTTCGTGACCGACATTACCTCGCAGGACTTCGGCAGTACGCTCGCGTCGTTCGGCCTCAAGGGTCTGCTGGCGGGCGGGCACAAAACCCATATCCATATCGACGGAACCTGGCCCGGCGCGCCGTCGTCGTTCTCGCTGGGCTGGATGAACGGCACCCTCACGATCGATGTGGGCGAAGGACGCATCCTGGCGGTGAAGCCGGGGCTGGGCCGGCTGCTGGGGCTGTTGTCGTTGCGCGAGCTGCCCAGCAGGCTGGCGTTGCATTTCGGCGACGTGTTCAAGAAGGGTTTCGGCTTCGACCGGGTCACCGCGATGTTCCGGTTCGAGAACGGCAGCGCCTTCACCAAGAACCTGCTTATCAAGGCGCCGGCGGCCAAGATCACGATGCGTGGGCGTGTCGGTTTCCGGATGCGCGATTACGACCTCACGGTCGACGTCTTGCCACACCTTGGCGGCACCCTGGCGGTGGTCGGTGCGGTGATCGGCGGCCCGGTCGGTGCGGCCGCCGGGCTGGTGGTGCAGGGCCTGCTCGGCAAAGGCATCAACAAGGTCGCTGGCAGCACCTATCGGGTCACCGGCAGTTGGGACAAGCCCAAGATCGAGACGATTGATTCGGAGTCCGTTCCCGCGTCCGCGGCGAGCGCCGCGCCTGCCGCGACGGCGCCGGTTCCGGCGACGACAACGATCGCCATGCCGGCTTCTACCGTTGCTCCCGCCGCGCCGGCCACTTCCGTTGCCATTCCTGCTGCGGGCGCGACGAGCGCGTCGCCGTCAGTGCCCAATGACTTGCCCGCATCATCGAAGTCCGCGGGCAGGGCCGGCTGAACGGCGTCGTGCTTGCGGACAGAGGGTTTCGCCCTTACGTTGGAAGGTCGTGAAGTCGCAGGATCGAACATCGATGGATTCCCCGCTGGTAC
>JBOHYW010000035.1:0-24647 GCA_050738155.1 Rhodanobacteraceae bacterium | reverse complement strand
CTGATCGATGCCCGCGCCAATTTCGATGCATGGCTCGAAGCCATCGCAGGTGCAAAGCACAACATCCTGTTCGGCAACTATATTTTCAAGGACGACGCGACCGGCCGCGGGTTCGTCGACGCACTTGCTGAACGTGCCCGTGCCGGTGTCCGGGTATGTGTACTGCATGACTGGCTGGGTTGCCTTGGCCAATCGCGGGCGCGCTTCTGGCAGCCGCTGCGCGGAGCCGGCGGACAAGTGCGTACCTACAACCCGTTCGATCCGCTGAGCCCGTTTGGCTGGGTCAACCGCGACCACCGCAAACTGCTGACGGTCGACAGCCGGATCGGATTCGTTTCGGGTGTCTGTGCAAGCGGGGCATGGCTGGGCGACCCGTCGCATGGCCGCGACCCATGGCGCGACACCGGCATCGCACTGCGCGGCCCGGCCGTGGCCGATCTCTTGCGCGCGTTCGCCGACACCTGGGCGGAACTGGGCGAACCGCTCGACGAATCGATACTTTCCGGCCACGACAGCAACCATGCTGGCGAGGTCGCGCTGCGCGTGATCGCCACCCAGCCCGCCACCGCCGGCACTTACCGTCTCGACCAGTTGATCGCGGCCATGGCGCAACAACGACTATGGCTGACCGACGCCTACTTCATCGGCGTCGCCCCGTATGTCAGCGCATTGGAGAACGCCTCCCGCGATGGCGTGGACGTGCGCCTGCTGGTGCCGGGTGCATCCGACATCCCGGTGGTGGCCGCGTTGTCGCGCACCGGTTACCGCTCGCTGCTGCAAGCCGGTATACGGGTATTCGAGTGGAACGGATCGATGCTGCACGCCAAGACCGCGGTCGCCGACGACCGCTGGGCGCGCGTCGGTTCCACCAATCTCAACATCGCAAGCTGGATCGGCAACTGCGAAATCGACGTGGCGATCGAAGACCAATCGTTTGCGCAACGACTTGCGGAGCAGTACGAAAGCGATCTCGAAAATGCCACCGAAATCGTGCTTTCGCGCCGCCGTGCGCGACCCGCCGCACCGATGCCGCGACATGGCCTGCACGGACACGGCAGCGCCGGACGCAGCGCGGTCGGTGCGATGCGCATGGCCACCACACTGGGCGCCGCATTGCACAACCGGCGCGAATTGAACGATACCGAAACGCGCCCGCTGCTCGGGGGTTCCGCGGTGTTGCTGGTGATCGCCGGCATCGCGGCGTGGTGGCCCCAGGTACTGGCATGGCCGTTGGCTGCGTTGGCACTGTGGATCGCGGTCAGCCTCGCGGTACGTTGGGCGCGCATGCAGCGGCAGCGACATCGCCGGCGGCATCAGACACTCCCGACGTCCGCGTGCGACACTGACGGATCTTCAGCTTCGCAATCTCCCGACGACGATGCATGAACCCCGCCCCACCGCTCCCCGCACGGTACTGACGCCCTCGGCGCTCAACCGGCTGGTGCGCGATTTGCTGGAAGACGCGTTGCCGATGGTGTGGATCGAGGGCGAGATCTGCAACTTCGTGCGCGCGGCATCCGGACACTGGTATTTCTCGCTGAAAGACGCCGGCGCGGAAGTGCGCTGCGCGATGTTCGTACGCGAAAACGCGCGGCTGCGGTTCAGGCCGGGCAACGGGGCCAAGGTGCTGGCACGCGCGCGGGTCAGTCTGTACGAGGCACGCGGCAGCTTCCAGTTGATCGTCGAACAGATGGAAGACGCCGGCGAAGGCGCGCTGCGGCGCGCGTTCGAACTGCTGAAGGCGAAACTTGCAGCCGAAGGCCTGTTCGACGAATCGCGCAAGCGCGCGCTGCCGGCGTTTCCGCGCCGGCTCGGCGTGATCACCTCGGCCAGCGGTGCGGCGATCCGTGACGTGCTCTCGGTGGCCCGGCGGCGTTTCGCGCTGACCGAAATCGAGGTATTGCCGGTCTTGGTGCAGGGCGCCGCAGCGCCGGCGCAGATCGCGGCCATGGTTGGTGCAGCTTCGCGCGCCGCTCGTCACGATGTGCTGTTGGTAACCCGTGGCGGCGGTTCGCTGGAAGACCTCGCCGCGTTCAACGACGAAGCCGTCGCGCGTGCGATCGCGGCGAGCACGCTGCCGGTGGTGTCGGCGGTCGGCCACGAGATCGATTTCTCGATCAGCGATTTCGTCGCCGACCTGCGCGCACCGACGCCTTCGGCCGCGGCGGAATTGATCCTGCCCGATGGCGATGCACTGGCGCGAACGTTGTCGCTCTCCGAAGCGCGCCTGCAACAAGCGTGGAACCGGCACGCGCAGGGCATGACACAGCGGCTGGATCAGCTCGCCGCTAGGTTGCATATCCAGCGTCCGCAGCAACGCCTCGCGGCCGGGCGTGAACGCATGGACGCATTGCGCGAACGCCTGGCTCATGCCAGCACGCGCGTACACGAACGCGCGACCGACCACCTCACGCAACTCCGGATGCGGCTGCTTTCGCGGCAGCCGGGCACACGCTTGCAGCAACTCGAGGTGCACCACGCCGACCTGTACCGGCGACTCGCGAGCGCGTGGACGCACGGCGACGAACGCCATCGCCAGCGGCTTGCCGAACTGGCGCGCGCGCTCAACGCGGTCAGCCCGCTCGACGTATTGAAGCGCGGCTACGCGATTTTGTTCGACGACACCGGCAACATATTGCGCTCGGCGCATGCAGCCAAGCCGGGTGACGCACTGCGTGCCCGTCTGGTTGATGGAGAGTTGCCGCTGCGCGTGGACCGCTTGGAATAGGCAGAAATGCCGGACGCGGATCAACGCTGGTGTACACGGATTCGACACAACCGATTGCCGATGATCCGCCTTCATCCGCCTTCATCCGCGTCGACCGCTTTTTCCCCAATCCCGGGAGAGGCAATATGCCCAAGGCACCGAAACTGAAATCCCGCTATCCCTATTACCTCGCCAACCAACCGGTGCAAGCCAACACCAATCTTGCGGTGCTGGACAAGTATTCCGGCAAGGTTGCGACCCGCGTGGCGATCGCCGATGCCAAGGCCATCGACGCGGCGATCGGCGCCGCCGCCAAGGCCGCTGCGCCGATGGCCGCTATGAAGCCGTACCAGCGCCGCGCAGTGCTTGAGCACTGTGTCGCAAGTCTTGGCAAACGCAAGGATGAACTCGCCTACGCGCTGTGCGTCGAAGCCGGCAAGCCTATCAAGGATTCGCAAGGCGAAGCCGAACGCCTGATCGATACCTTTCGAATCGCCGCCGACGAATCGACCCGCATCGATGGCGAAATCGTGAACCTGCAAATTTCCGAGCGCACCCGCGACTATCGCGGTTTCGTCAAGCGCGTGCCATTGGGGCCTTGCTCGTTCATCACGCCGTTCAATTTTCCGCTGAACCTGGTCGCGCACAAGGTCGCGCCGGCGATCGCGGCGGGCTGTCCGTTCGTGCTGAAACCATCCGAACGCACCCCGATCGGCGCGCTGATCATCGGCGAGGTGCTGGCCGAAACCGATTTGCCCAATGGCGCATTCTCGATCCTGCCGTGCAATGTCGAAGACGCCGATCCATTTGTCGAAGACGCACGCCTGAAGCTGCTGTCATTCACTGGCGGTCAGATCGGTTGGCAACTGAAAGCGCGCGCCGGACGCAAGAAGGTGGTGCTGGAACTCGGCGGCAACGCGGCGTGCATCGTGGACGCCGACCAACAGCCACGACTCGATTTCGTGATCTCGCGCCTGGTCTCCGGCAGCTTTTACCAATCCGGCCAGAGCTGCATAGGCGTGCAACGGATTCTCGTCCACGTTTCGCTGTACGCCGAAGTGAAAAAACGCTTCGTCGCGGCAACGAGAAAACTGAAGGCAGGCGATCCGAAAGACCCCGAAACCTTCCTCGGTCCCATGATCGACGAAGCCGCGGCCGAGCGCCTGGAAGGCTGGATCGCGGAAGCGAAAAAGGCCGGCGCGAAGGTGCTGTGCGGCGGCAAGCGCCAAGGCAACATGCTGGACGCGACGGTGCTCGAAAACGTACCGCACACCGCCAAGCTCAACCGCATGGAAGCATTCGGGCCGGTCGCGTTGCTGGAACCGTTCGAGGATTTCGACGCGGCGCTCAGCGTAGTCAACGATTCCGACTATGGCCTGCAAGCGGGCCTGTTCACCGACACACTCACCCACACCATGCGTGCGTGGGACACGCTGGTCGAAGGCGGCGTGGTGGTTGGCGACATACCCAGCTTCCGCGTCGACAACATGCCCTACGGCGGCGTGAAGCTTTCCGGCTTCGGCCGCGAAGGCATCCGCTACGCCATCGAGGATATGACCGAACGCAGGTTGTTGGTGATTCGCGACCCGTAGACGACCAGCACGCCGTCGCGGCGCTGCTCCCACGACGCTCTGGTGGGAGCGCGCCATGCGCGCGACGGATATGCCGCAACACCCCCGTCGCGGCCACGGGCCGCTCCCACCACAAATGTAGGTTGGGCTGACGCCGGCTCCATCGGCGGAAGCCCAACGTCGCCCGGCATCATGTTGGGCTTCCCCCGGATCAAGTCCGGGGTCAGCCCAACCTACTCCGCGTTCGTGGGAGCGCGCCGTGCGCGCGATCAGACGCTGCGGTGCGGCCAAACCGTCAGGCGGTCGGCGCAGGTTCGCCTTCGCCGGTCACATCCGAAGCTTGCATGCCCTTGGGGCCTTGCACGACTTCAAACTGGACCCGCTGGCCTTCCTTCAGGCTGCGAAACCCCTGCGCGCGAATCGCCGAGAAGTGCACGAACACATCCGCGCCACCACCGTCGGGCGTGATGAAGCCGAAGCCCTTGGCGTCATTGAACCACTTGACCATACCCACTGCCATTTCAGAACCCCTCCAACGCAACGTTCCCGGATCGGCGGCGGAGCTCGCCGCACGGCACGAGTATTAACCCGACACTTCCCATAGTGCAAGTACAAATTGCAACGAATGCGGATCAGGTCGCCAGCAAGGATGCCACGATGGGTGGAACCTGCCCGGTTGCCACCGCCAGATGCGAATGGATCTCGTCGAGGCTGATCGGTACCTCCGGTGCGGGTCCGCAGCCGGCCGCCCAGTTGGCGACCACCGCAAGGCAGGCGTATTCGATATCGAGTTCGCGTGCCAAAGCTGCCTCCGGCATGCCGGTCATGCCGACCAGGTCGCAGCCGTCGCGGCGCATGCGCGCAATTTCGGCGCGGGTTTCCAAACGCGGCCCCTGGGTCGCACCGTAACAACCCCCATCGACCACCGTCACGTTCGCGCGACCCGCCGCGTCCAGCAACGCATGCCGCAACGAAGCGCTGTAGGGTTCGCCGAACTCGATGTGCAACACCGCTTCGCCGTCCGCATCGCTGAAACTGGCGACGCGGCCGGTGGTGTAGTCGATCAATTGATCGGGTATCGCCAGCACTCGCGGTCCCATGTCGTCGCGGATGCCGCCCACCGCATTGACGCCGACGATCCGGCGCACGCCGAGTTCGTGCAACGCGGCAACGTTGGCGCGGTAATTGATGCGATGTGGCGCAAAGGTGTGCCCCTCGCCGTGCCGGGCCAGGAAGGCAACGCGATGTCCCGCCACGTCACCGGTCACGATCGGCGACGATGGCGCCCCCCACCTGGTTGCGAAGGCATGCCTCTCGGGATTTCGCAAACCCGGAAACGCGTACACGCCGGTGCCGCCGATGATCGCGAGGTCGATGCTCATGTTCGTCTCGTCCCTTTTGCAGATTTGACAGGAGCGACCGTGGTCGCGACCGATGGTTGGGCAAGCAGCCATCCTTGGCGCGGGGATGCCGGTGTGGAGCGGCGCGTGATGCCACCGGCATCACGCAGGCACGGCTCCTCACCCCGCACGCAGGCTCCTACAGGTCACGCGATGCCACTGGCTTCGCATACACCCCCGCCTTCGCCCTGCACGCAGTCTCTTACAGAGCATAAATCGCGGGCAGGTTTCTGCCCTGCCCGTAGTAATCGAGTCCGTAGCCGAACACGTAGCGGTCAGGAACCTGCACGCCGACGAAATCCGCGCGCAATCCCGGCACCCGGCGTTCGTGAAGCTTCTCGCACAGCACCGCGATCACGACGCGGGTCGCGCCCCCGGCCATGCAGTAGTCGCGCAATGCGGCCAGCGTGTAACCTTCATCCAGAATGTCGTCGGCGAGGATCACCGTACGCCCCTCGAGTGCGGCACGCGGTCTGTGCAGCCACTCGATCTGCTTGCCGACCGTGCCGTTGCCGTAACGGGTGGCATGGGCATAGTCGAATTCGAGATCGGCATCGATGGCAAATGCCAGCGCCGACGCAAAGAACATGCCGCCATTCATCACAGTGAGAAACAGCCCGCGTTCGCCAGCCAGCGCGCGGGTGACGTCGGAGCCCATCCGGGTAATCACCGATTCCAGCGATTTGCGATCGTGTAGCCGTTGCGCACCCGGCAACACCGCTGCGAGCGGGTGGTCGTGCGCGCTCATGCGCCCGTCTCCGCTGGCGCGGCGAGTCCAGCGAGCGCCACCACGCGGCGCGCATGTTGCGGGTCGTCTTGCAATTTGCTCCAGCCGTTGGCGACCGCACCGCACATCACCGACACAGTCTCGAGGTTGCAAGGTTTGCGTCCGCGCACTGCTTCGATCGCGGGCGCGACCATCGCCGGTTGGCACACCAAAACGAGGTCACATCCCGCATCCAGATGCGCGGTAACGCGCGCACCGACGCCACCGGCCGATTCCGCCGCAGCCATGCCGACATCGTCGCTGAATACCACGCCGCGGAAGCCGTACTCGCCGCGCAAGATGTCCCTGATCCACTTTTTTGAATAGCCCGCCGCCAGCGGATCGACCGACAAATAGGTGACGTGCGCAACCATCACCGCTTCGGCGCCGGCAGCAAAGCCCTCGACGAAGGGAACCAGGTCCGCATCACGGATCGCTTCCAGCGGGCGCGGATCGATGGCTTTCTCCACGTGGGTGTCTTCCGGAATCGAGCCATGCCCGGGCCAGTGTTTCAGGGTCGCCGCCATTCCCGTCAGATGCATGCCACGCACGTAGGCCGCACCGAGTTCGGCCACCACGTCGGGGTCGGCATCGAAAGCGCGTTCGGCGATCACGCGGTTGCCACGCGCGAGATCCAGCACCGGCGCAAAGGAAAAATCGATGTCGCAGGCACGCAGCTCGCTGGCCATCACGATGGCGTGGGTTTCCGCCATTGCTATCGCGGCCTTGGCGTCGCGCCGGTACAACTCGCCGATCCGCACCAACGGCGGCAAGCGCGTGAAACCGTCCCGGAAGCGCTGCACCGGCCCGCCTTCGTGGTCGACGCATATCGGAAAGCTGTCGCTGCGCAATTCGCGAATCGCGGCAACCAGCGCGGCGAGTTGTTCGCGACCCTTGTAATTGCGCGTGAACAGGATCGCACCGCTGGCTTCAGGCGCTGCCAGGTTCGCGCGATCGTTCGTGGTGAGTTCGGTGCCTTCGAGGCCGATGATCAGCATTTGCAACGATTTCGCTGTGTCTCGGGAGGACGTCCGATGATACGGCAATTGGTGCGGGACTCGGGACTCGGGACTCGGGACTCGTGACTCGTGACTCGGGACTCGTGACTCGTGACTCGTGACTCGTGACTCGTGACTCGGGAGCAGCGTAAATCCCCCCTTCCACAGGAAGGGGGTCGGCGCGTCAGCGCCGGGGGGATGCCGCCCGGAGCGAAAAGCCATCCCCCTCTCGCGCTACGCGCGCGTTCGCTTCGCTCCGCCCTTCGTTCCGAAGGGGGAAGACAGCCTCGGCAATTCCCACTCATCGCTCGAACAGCGCGATCGACTCCACATGAGCCGTATGCGGAAACATGTCCATCACACCCGCGGCTTGCAACCGGAAGCCGTGCTCACGCACCAGCGTGCCCGCGTCGCGCGCCAGCGAAGCCGGATGACAGGACACATACACCACGCGTCGCACCGACTTGCCCGGCAATTGCTTCAACAATTCGTCGGCCCCACTGCGCGGCGGATCCAGCAGCATCAGATCCCAGTCGGCACGTGCCCAAGCGCTGCCGCGCACTTCGCCGGCCAGGTCGCCCACATGGAATTCGACGTTGCCGATGCCATTGGCCGCGGCATTCGCGCGTGCGCGTTCCACCAGCCCGATGTCGCCTTCCACCCCGCAGACATGGCCCGCGCGACGAGCGATCGGCAAACCGAAATTGCCCAGCCCGCAGAACAAATCCAGCACGCGATCGTCCGGCTGCGGCGCCAGCAACTGCAACGCATGGTCGATCATTGCCTGGTTGATGCGCGCGTTGACCTGCACGAAACCCAGTGGCGCGAAGGCGAGCTTCAAGCCGTATTCCGGCAGCGCGTAATCCAGTTCGACGTGTTCCGGCCACAGCGGATGCACGCTGTCGGCGCCACCCGGCTGCAGCAGGATCGAGAAAGCATGCTCGCGGCCAAACGCAACCAGTTTCGCGCGGTCGCCCTCGGACAAGGGCGCGAGATGGCGAAACACCAGCGCGCGGGTCGTGTCACCCGCTGAAAATTCGATCTGTGGAATCGACGCCGCGCCTTCCAGCGTGTTCAACAATACGCCCAGCGCGTCCAGCTTTTCACCGAGTGCGGGATCGAGCACGCCGCAATGCACGAGGTCGGCGACGAAGCGCGCGTCGCGTTCGCGAAAGCCCACCAGCGTCTTGCCCTTCTTCGGCACATGCTTCACCGACAGGCGCGCGCGACGGCGGTAACCCCACACGTCGGATGTCAGGGGCGACAGCCAATGCACGGGCTCGACATGCCCTATCCGGGTGAAGTTCTGCGCCAGCACGTTCTGCTTGGCGGCAATCTGCGCGGCCGGCGTGAGGTGTTGCAGCACGCAGCCGCCGCATACGCCGAAGTGGGGACAACGCGGCGCCACGCGATCGGGCGAGGCAACCAGCACTTCCTCGCAACACGCTTCGTCGAAATGCCGGTGCCGCCGCACGAGCCGCGCGAGCACCCGCTCGCCGGGCAAGGCATCGGCCACGAACACGGTCTTGCCGTCGACGCGCGCGACACCGCGGCCGTCGTGGGAGAGGTCGTCGATTTCGACTTCGAAGGTTTGATTGCGCGCGGCGGATTGCATCCGGCAATCTTGCCAGAGCAAGCCGGTCCAGTCCCGACACCTGCTCCGGCCTTCGGCCTTGAGCCGGCCTGCGCAAGCAACACGGTAGGCCGGTTCAAGGGGCGTAGCGACGGAACCGGCGCGGGGCCGCATCCGGCAAGCACACGAATGCATGAAGCAAGCGGGCTGCACATTCCCGACGATCTGCTAGTATTCAGCCTCTTTTCAGCGGGCGGCTCCCCTCGCAGGGGGCAGGCTCTTCGCGGGCCGCGGCGCAATCCGGTGCACGTCAGTGACGACGTGCGAATCAAAACCACCAATCGACAGTGGAGGCAAATTTATGGCCGGAGGCCCCACCAAACTCAGACGCGACGCCGGTGTCATCGGCCTCTTGTATGCCAGCCTTGGCGCGATGATCGGCTCCGGCTGGCTGTTCGGAGCGCTGCACGGCGCCATGGCGGCCGGCCCCTTGAGCGTGTTCTCGTGGGTGATCGGCGCCGTGGCGACGCTGTTCCTGGCTTTCGTGTTCGCCGAACTTTCGACCATGTTCCCCAATTCGGGAGCACTGGTGCACATGACCCACGCCAGCCATGGCGACCTGGTCGGCAAGATCTGGACGTGGATCCTGTTCCTGGCATTCGTGTCGGTGCCGCCGGTCGAAGTCACCTCGGTGGTGACCTACGCCAACAATTACATCCCGGGTTTGATCGACCCCCAATCCCTGGCCTTGACCCACTTCGGTACCATCATTTCAATCATCCTGCTGGCCGTGGTGGTGGTGCTGAACTTCCTCGCCATCCGCATCGTGGTGGCGATCAACAGTGCCGCGACGTGGTGGAAGCTGCTCATCCCGCTGGCGACCATCGGCATCCTGATGGCGTACTCGTTCCATCCCGGCAACATGACGGCACACACCAGCAATATACCGATCAGCGGCATCTTCACGGCGGTAGCCACCGCCGGTGTCGCGTTCAGCTTCCTCGGCTTCCAGCAAGCCATTGCGCTGGCCGGTGAAACCCGCAACCCCGGCAAGTACATCCCGATTGCCTTGATCGGCTCGGTGATCATCTCGATGCTGATCTACATCGGGTTGCAGGTGTCGTTCATCGTCGCCCTGAACCCCGCGGACATCGCCAACGGCTGGATGCACCTGAGCTTCTCCGGCAAGGCCGGGCCGCTGGCTGCCATCGCGGTGGCGGTGGGCGCGTTCTGGTGGGCGGTGATCCTGTACGTGGACGCCATCGTCTCGCCACTGGGCACGGCATTCATCTATGCCACGGCCAGCCCGCGCATCATCATGGCCGCGGGCGAGATGGGCAATGCACCGAAGGGCGTCACCAAATTGAACAAGCAAGGCGTGCCCTGGATCGGCCTGATCGTGACCTGGGTGGTCGGCGCGATTTTCTTCTTCCCGTTCCCGTCGTGGGAGAAACTGGTGTCGGCGGTCGAGTTGATCACCGTGCTTTCCTACATGATCGGGCCGGTGATCCTGCTGCACCTGCGCCATGCGTTGCCGGACTACAACCGGCCCTTCAAGCTGCGCGCCGTCTACATCGTTTCCATCATCGCTTTCATTTTTTCCAACTGGATCATCTACTGGACCGGCTACGACACGGTCAAGGTGTTGTTCAGCCTGGTGGCCGCGTATGTGGTCGTGTACCTGGCCTGGTATCTCATCAAGCGCAAGCCGCTATCCGAGCTCGGCTGGCAACAGGCTTGGTGGCTGCTGCCGTATTTCATCGGCATGTGGCTGATTAGCTGGCTTGGGCCGAGCTTCAAGCCGATGAACGGCACCGGCGTGATCAGCTTCTTCACCGGCATGTGGATCATCGCCGTTTTCAGTCTGGTGATCCTGTGGCTCGCCAAGCGCTGCGGACAAAACGGTGCAGCCGCCCAGAAAATCGCGGACCAGATCAAGACGCTGGGTTCACGTGGCGCCGAGTCCGGACTCGAGGACACCGGCGAAGCGCTGGTTTAGCACAGTGCTCCGAAAAGATCCTTACAACGCCTACCCTCCGGGGTGGGCGTTTTTTTGTTTGTGCAAATCGCAGGGTGGAACCTGCGCAGCGGTTTCCACCGGGATTCGTCCTTGGCGGAAGCGGCTTGCGCCGATTCCGCCCTACTCGCTGCATCAGGGTAGGCGTTTTCTTTTGCGCGAGCGGTGTAGGGCGGATATCCCTGTGCTGCACGGGATGACGACATCGTTTAAATGGATCCAGTGTCACCGGCCATCAACCGTTAGCCTCGGCGTTCCTGCCCCGGTCAAACGGCCGACCTCCGGCATCCTGCCCCCGGCGCTCGTCGCCGCGTGAAATGCGTCAATCGCATTTCACAAACGCGGCGATTCGCCCTGCACGGGATGACGACATCCTGTGTTCACTTTTGCTTCCAGTTGCCCGATGCATCCTGGTAGTACCAGCCCGAACGCGCCATCGCGATCCAGCGGCGCGCGAACTCCTCGCGCATGCGGGTAGCCCATTCCGGGTGCCCGTTGGCGACGGCGATCTGTTTGTACAACTCGGCGCGATCGGCGTTCTCGGCGGCCACGGCCTGCTTGGCCTCGCTGCGTTGGGCCAGCGGAATCTTCGCAGCGTCGCGGATCGCGACGTCGCCGTTGTGCGCGAACCCGACAGCGCCGGAAACCAGCAGCGCCTTCATGGTGCTGCGGAACCGCTGGCGCATGCGTCCTTCGATCGCCTCGATCGCAGGGGTGCGGATGTCGAGATCCGACTTCGGCTGCGCGGCGTTTGCGGTGGGGATGACCATGTCCAGCATGCGCATCGCCAGCGGCTCGCCCTGCTCGGGATTGTCACTCGATGATGCCGGTGGCACGCTCGAAGCCGGCGCGGGCTGGGCGGACTCGCCGGGAGCCGGCCCAATGATGTTGCCGATGATCTGATCGGCGGCCTTCTGCGCTGCCGCGGCCGGGAAATACACGTTGATGGTGACGCAGCCAGCCAGCAACACGAACGCGACAACGATCGGGAAAACGGTTTTGCGCATGACAGTATCCTTTTCGCGGAATGGGGCGATTGTGCGATAAAACGCGATGAAGTGCCAAGGAATCTTTGATTTTGCTCATCATCCCGAAATTGCGCAGCGATATCCGGGATCCAGTGTCTCTTGCATGCAAGCAATCTGTCCGCAAAGAACGCAAATGAACGCAAAGAAGATCTGATTGAATTTCTCTTCGCGTGCTTGGCGTCCTTCGCGGATGAAAGCTTCTGTTACAGCAAAAAGTGATTGATCAGACCTTCCCCAACACAGAACCATGTACAAACGGGCTTCCTACTTGACGACCGGCCCCTTGCCTTGCGTGGCCGACTTCAACCGGCTCACCAGTGTCGCCCAGTCGACCTTGCGTTCGTGACCGATCACGGTGATGTGCGGCAAGCCGCTGCCCTCGACGATGGTGTAACCGCTGTTGTCGGAATCCGGGTCGGGCTGGATACCCGCCATCGTGCAAACACCCTGCGCAAGCGTGCACGAGAGGCCGAGTTTCGAGTATCCGAAGGTCTTGAACAGCCGCAGCGCCATACTCTGCAGACCACCGGCAATGCCACCGCCACCGACTTCGGTCAGGCTCTTGATGGCGTCCTGGCTGATCGTACCGCCGCCATTCGCCATCAATTTCGCGTCGAACGCAACCGGCTTCCAGTTGACCATTCGAAGTCCATGGATGTCGCCATCGAGGCGCCCGGTGATCTGACCGAAATCGAACACGCCGGTCAGTTCGGCGAGATCGAGCTGTTGCAGGTCGATGTCGGCGGTCATATCCGGCGAGGTGCCGAACGGATGCCGAATATTGAGGTTGGTCACGCTCACCGATCCGCCGAACACGTTCACCGACAGCCCGCCAGCGAACACCAGGTCGCCGTCGCGATAACTCAAATCGGGAACCGCGCCGCCCAGCTTGCCCTGGAAAGCCGGCCAACCGAACGCCTTGCACAACGCCTGCAGGTCGACCCCGGTCAGCGAAAATGCCGCCGACAACCGCTGTGACTTGCCGCCGTCGGGACGCCACGCAAATCGCGCCAATTGCAGGCTGCCATCGAACAGCGTGGTCGTGATCGGCGCGCGCAACGTCAGCGCACCACCGCTATCCTCGAGCTCAAGTCGGGCCGGACCGAGCGCGAGCCCGCCCATTGCCAGCGTATTCCAGCTCAGCGTCGTGGCCGGACGCGAAGCACGCGCGCGCCAGTCGAGCTTGCCGTTCAATCCCGCCACCGCGATGCTGCCGCCGTTCACCGAAACGTTTTCGAGGTTCAAGTCGAACGACTCGATGCCCTTGCCGTCCATGTTCAGCGACCCCGCCAGGCTGCCCGAGGTGTCGAGCTGCTTGAAGCCGGTGAGGCCCTCGACGAAGCTGGTGCCGTAACGCGTATAGGCAGCGGGGAAAGTTGCCGCGAAGCGCTTCAAATCGAGCAGGTCGAGTTTGCCCTTGCGATCGAAACCAAGGCTGCCGGAAACCCGCAGCGCGTCGTGGTCATCGTAATCGAGCGAACCGATGCGGATGCCCGCGGGGCCAAGCGTGCCCGCGACGTGCAGATTGGTCGGATGCGAAGGCAGTTGCGCATACAGCGGCCCCAGCAGCATCTGGCCGCCGCGCAGCGCGCCGTCGAACATCAACTTGGTCGTCTTGCTGCCCTGCTCGATGCGAAAGCTGCCCTCCGCACCCAGCTTCCGTGCTGCGATGTCACCAGCCTTGCTGTCGAGATCGATACCGGCGAGGACCACGCGGCCGGACACGCGCGTGTCACCACTGGCGAGATCCAGCGCCACGTCGCCGGCCACCGTCCCGCCCGCAAGCCGCCCGTCCGGCCACGCTGCAGCGAGCAATCCACGCAGCCATCGGAGCGGCAATGCCGTGAGCCGCATCTGCACGTGGCTGGTCTGGTCGAGCGGCATCAAGGCGTTCAGATGACTGTTGCCTTGTGCCACATCGACTTTCAGGGTTCCGCCGTCAGGATTGTAGAGCAGCGTGACGTCGGCGTTCGCCAACGCCCCGCCCGGTGCGTCGTGGGTGGTGACGTGGCCAACGAATTTCCAGGCGTTGCCGCCAGCGCGCTGTGGTTCGCCTGCGAGCGTCAGCGCGACATTGCGCCAACCGAGCGCGGGCACCGAGACCTTGGCCGCCTTCAATTGCAGGCGCGGACGGCCGTCGGGCCCCAACTGCGCCACCATGTTGACCTCGGTCAGGCTGACGCCGGGCAGCGTCAGCGACGCCGCCTGCATGCGCACCGCGGCACACGCGCAGCCACAGGCAAGCAGCAGGCAGCCCATCACGAAAACCTGTCGCCAAGCCGGGACCCTTGGCGAATTGTTCGGCGGTGCGCTTGCCACGAATACCCCTTTTCCGCTATCAATACCCCCGATTGTGCCAGCCCCTGTTCGAACGGGCGCCAACGGAACCGGCCTGGTGATGCCATGGACATGGAAACCGCCCCATTTCGGGCTCTGCTGGCCGAGGACGATCCGGTCAGCCGCGAATTCCTGATTGAAGCCATGCGCGCTTGCGGCGCCGAGGTCACCGCGTGCGCCGATGGGCTCGGCGCGCTCGAACTGGCGCGTACCGGCAGGTGGCACCTGCTGCTGCTCGACCAGCACCTGCCGGGCTTGACCGGCCACGCCATCCTTGCCGCGCTGGATGCCGACGGCAGTGACGCCACACGCCCCACTGCCATCGCGATCACCGCCGCGGCCGACGACGAGAAGGCGGCACTGCTGCGGGCCGGTTTCGCCGAAGTCCTGCCCAAGCCGATGTCGATGGCGGTATTGCAGGCCGCATTGCGACGTCACGGCTGCGCGGCGAATGCCGCGCTGGACGATGATGCAGCACTGCGCGCTTGCGGGTCCGAGGCCACCGTCGCGCGCTTGCGCCATCTCTTCGTCGAACAGGAACTGCCGGCCGTGCTTGCCGAAATCGACCGCCACCCAAGCGACACCGGAAACCTCCGCGCCACGCTGCACCGGCTTCGCGCGTCGTGCGGATTCTGCGGCGCCGATACGCTTGCCACCGCCACCGCGGCCCTCCAGCACGCGCTGGCACAAGGCGATCGCGACGGAGTCGATACCGCTCTCGGCAGCTTCCGCACTACGCTGGGAGAAACCCGCGACGCGCTACGCGCAACCCTCGGCGAAGTTTGAGTCACCGGTGGGAGCGGGCCACGCCCGCGACAGCACCGGGTCGTCGAACCCCATCGCGCGCAACAGCAAAAGACGGCGCTACGCGCCGGCGCACCCCCACAACCTTGGACCGGACCGCCACCGGCCCGATCATTTCCGCAACGGCCCCGCCAGCACCCGCCACGACTGCAACCCGCGATCACCAAGATGCACGCCGATCAACGCGCGCATCAAGCGGCGCAAAGCAGCCAGGTCCTCAGCATCGGGCGGTTCACCCGACGCCAGCGCCAGCAAGGCCGAACCACGTACACGCACGCCGCCCTCGGCTGCCGCGACCGCGCCCTGCTCGGGCAGATACTCGTACACGCGGGCGGGGTCGATCGGCGCGCCGGTGTCGACATCGGTTTCCAGTTGGGGCGCGTAGCCGAGCGCGTCCAGCAGGTCGCGTTCGAAACAACGCAAACTCCACGCCAGCGTGGGCGCTTGCGTCAACGTGCGCAACAGCGTGTCGTAACGCTCGAACAACGCCGGGTGCGGATCATTGCGCGCGGTCAGTCGCACCAACAGCTCGTTGACATACATCGCCGACAACAAGGCGTCGCCACGCAAGGCATGTACCGCGCCGCCCGGCTCGACAGCCATCAAGGTCTGCAATTCCCCGCGACCACCCCAGTCCAGCCGCAACGCCTGCAACGGTTCCAGCAACGAACGCGGCAACCGTGACCGCGCGCCACGCACGCCAGGCGCAACCAACCCCACCCGGCCATGATCGCGACTGAACACATCCAGCAGCAGACTGGTCTCGCGCCACGCGCGGGCGTGCAGGACGTAGGCGGGTTGCTGGGTGATGCGCATCTAAGCCGGGACTCGGGACTCACTCATACCCGAACTGCCTCAAGGCACCCTCGTCATCCGACCAGCCCGCACGCACGCGCACCCACAGCTTCAGGAACACGCGGCGGTCCAGCAGTTTCTCGATGTCGCGTCGCGCGGCGCTGCCGATGGCCTTGGCGCGGCGGCCACCGGCGCCGATCACGATGGCCTTCTGACCCTCGCGTTCGACCCAGATCACCGCGGCGATTTCGGCGACGCCATCCGGGCGATCCTCGAATTTCTCGATTTCGACGGTCGTCGCATACGGCAACTCCTCGCCCAATTGGCGCATCAGTTGTTCACGCACGCGCTCGGCCACGAGGAAGCGTTCGCTGCGATCGGTGAACACCTCCGTGTCGTAACGTGCTTCACCTTCCGGCAGGCGCGCGAGGATTGCGCATTCCAGTTCGGCAAGCCCGGCACGACGTTGCGCACTGACCAGAAACACCTCGTCCCAGTGGCGTTCGCGCGCGAGGCCCTCCACGAACGGCAGCAATTTCGTCTTGTCCGCAATGCGATCAACCTTGTTGACCACCAGCAGGCGCGGAATCGGCCGCTCGGAAAGCCCCGCGTACACCGCCGCGTCTTCGTCATCCCATTGTTCGGCGCTCACTACCTGCACGGCGATATCGGCATCGGCGATCGCTGCGTGCACGGCCCGGTTCAGGCTGCGATTGATCGCGCGCTTCGCCGTGCGATGCAGGCCGGGCGTGTCGAGGTAGAGAATCTGCCCACCTGCCGGATTGGCGATGCCAAGGATGCGCTGACGGGTGGTGTGCGCGCGCGGCGTAACGATCGACAATGGCGCGTCGATCAAGGCATTCAACAACGTGGACTTGCCGACGTTGGGACGTCCGACGATCGCAACGCTGCCGCAGCGGAATGGCTCGTTCACGGAAACTTGCGCTTGATCAAAAAAAACGACTTGCGGTTATTCATCACGGGCTTCAGCACCGAACCCAAGAGCATTGGACACTGATCTACACGGATCGACACGGATGAAGCAAGAAGCATGAATGCGGATCCATCCTTGTCCATCCGCTTTTATCCGTGTCAAAAAAAATCTTCTGTAGCGAGCAACTCCGGACTCCATCATTGCGAGCCGGATTCTTCGAGACTTTCCAGCGCGGCTTCCGCCGCCATTTGTTCGGCAGCCCGCCGGCTGCCGCCGCTGCCTTCGAAACGCGCCGCGTGCGGCTGCTCGACCACGCAAGCCACGTCGAACCGGCGCGCATGCTCTTCGCCACACTCTGCCAGCAACTCGTAATGTGGCAGCGGCAAGCCATGGCCCTGCAGCCATTCCTGCAGACGGGTTTTCGGGTCTTTCTGCGGCGGCCCCGCTTCGGCAAGCGGTGTGGCAAAGATGCCCCGCAACCAATCCCCGCACGCGGCATAGCCGCCATCGCGGTAAATCGCGGCAACCAGCGCCTCGAACGCATCGGCAAGAATGGAATCGCGCCGGAATCCTCCGCTCTTCAATTCACCCGGCCCGAGGTGCAACTCGTCGCCCAGGTTCAACGCGCGCGCGCGTTCGGCCAACGCCGGTTCGCTGACCAGTTGCGCACGCAATCGGGACAACTCGCCTTCGTCGGCGCGTGGACGCGCATCGAACAACATCTCGGCAACCACCAGATTGACCAACGCGTCGCCGAGGAACTCCAGCCGTTCGTTGTTGGGGCGACCGACGCTGCGATGGGTCAGGGCAAGACCCAGCAAGGCCTCGTCGGTGAAACGGTAGCCAAGCTTCACGTGATCATTGTACCGGCGCCTTCAGGGGCACCGATTTCTCGAAGTGCAACAGGAAATCGATATTGTAGATCCACGGGATCTTCTTGTCGTAGATGAGCTGCAGCATCGAACCACCATTCGGATTCGTCACCACGTGCACATTGCCCTGGGCAATATCCGAATCGTCGAAATACTGGGAAATCTGCTGGGTATCGAGCTGATTGCGAATCTGGTCAGCGCTCATGCCGGACGATTTGGCTTGCGAGGCGACCGTATTCAGGGCCTTGGACACGCTGAAATAATCCATGTAGGCCGGCACCAGTTTCATCAGGGTGTAGGCGAAAAAAGCCGCGATGACCAGGATGATCACGAATCCGACCATGCTGATGCCTGATTGACGTTTCATGGAGTCGCCCCCCTGGCGCAACTACGGTTGAAGGTCCACACGGTTTGGTGGCGCCGCAAGCCCGCGCCACCCGCGCATCTTAGCGGGATGTCCGCAAATTGGAACAATGTTGCACAAATGCACTGCGCGAACGCGTCATTGCTTGCCTCGCACCGGCGGTGCCAACGGCAATTCCAGGTAGCTTGGGTGCTTGGGATCAAGATGAACCGAAATGGTCGCGGTACGCGCGTCGGCAGCGGTTTCGTAACCGATCCGCCCGCCGGAATTGTAGTTTTTCTGCCAGTCAGGGGTGTTCATCGGCGCCAGCACCACCCGCAGGCGCGTGCCCTTGGGCAATTGCCTGACCGTGAACCAGAAATCGTCGAAGCGCCACGGCTCCAATGCGCCTGGCGTCACCGGTACTGCCTTCGATGTGCCGTGGCGAAAGCGCCCGCGCAGCATGTCCTGACCCAGGAACAGCGTACGACCACTCGGGAGAATCGCATCCACGCCGGCCCACACGTCTGCATCCGGTGTATCGATCGAAATGTTCGCGAGCAGCTTCATCGCGCCCGCAATCGTGATCGATTCAGGCAGCGGCTCACTCGAGTAAACCAGCCGATTGGCCTTGTACGCTTCGGGCGACTGGGTGAGGTAATCGTCGCTCGACGGTTTCAGCAATTCATCCGCCGATTGCAGCGCCAGCGGGTTGTCACGCAACGTATCGGGCGGCTGTTTCGGCGGGACAGCCTCGACGAGATGACCCGCATGGAACACGTCGCTGGCCGTGCCGTGGGGAGAACTCAGGTACAAGCGCAAAGTGTGATCAGAAAGGTCCCGAAGCGAGGCCGCGTGCCGCCATTCCTTCGCGCCCATCACGTAGTAGTTGACGCGATCGGAAAGGATCGCGGGCCGCTTGCCGCCCTTCAGGACCCAATTGAAGAAATCGATGTGCAACTGGTCGATATCCAGCACCGAGTTCTTGCCGAAAGTCAGCCCACCCAGTTTTTCCTGCGGGTGCCGCGTGCCGGGGTGGTCCCATGGCCCGATCAGCAGATAGAAATGCTGCTTCGCCTTCGCGGAAGCGTGTTGCATGAACTCGTGGTAATAGCGCATCGCACCGCGCTGGTCGCCATCGAAATAGCCGGTAATCGTGAGGATGGGAATATCGATGGATGCGTAGTCCACGGGTTTCGGGTTGTACGCCGCCCAGTAGCTGTCGTAAGCGGGATGATCCAGCCATTCGAGAACAGTGGCGCGATTGGTGCCGGCAAGATCGGCCAGCTTGTAGAACGGCTGGTTGTGTTCGTAGGCATCGACGAAACGGGACGCCCAATACTTGCCGTCCGCGAACAGTTTGTCCTGGCCGGTGTGCCCGCTGGTGAGCGCGAGCCACTGCGCCATGTAGCTCATGAAGATGCCACGTGGCTGCGGAAAGTCCCAGCCGGGATAAACCGCGGCAGTCGGCACGGCGGCGGCGAGGTGCGCCGGATGTTCCGCGAGAATCTGCCATTGGTCCATGCCGCGGTATGAACCGCCGCGCGTCACCACGCGGCCATCGCACCACGGTTGTTTCGCGAGCCATGCGATCACATCGGCGCCGTCCGGGCCATTGCCGTAAAGCGGCGTGAATTTGCCCTGCGAACTACCGCGACCACGCACATCCACACTGACGTACACGTAACCGTTCTCGGCGAATTTCACCGCGCGCTGCTGGGTTTCATCCGAGATGTACGGCGTCATCACCAACACCACCGGCAATGGCTTTTTCTGACCCGATGGGCGCCAGATGGTGGCAGCGAGGTTCACACCGTCGCGCAGCGGGATCATGTGATGCAAATCGACGATGACGTTCTCGCCGATCGTCTTCGCCCGCGCCTGCGGAACGCTCACGCAAGCCGCGGCAACCGCCAGCACCAGTCCCGCGAAAACCTTCCAGCGGTATTTCATGGCAATCCCCTCTCGGAACCGTGCGACTATTGGCGCACAGGGGGACGCTCGGGTCCATCCCTCGAAAGTCATTGGCGCCCCATCCAGGAACGCCTGGGATCAATTCAGCACGGTGCCAATCCGATGCCAGTCGGCCAGGCTGAACCAGATCAGGAAGGCTTTTCCCGCGAGGTTCTGTTCAGGCACGAAACCCCAGAAACGGCTGTCGGCGCTGTCATCGCGGTTGTCGCCCATCGCGAAATAGTGGCCCTTCGGCACCACCCAGCGGCAGCCGCCACCGGCCAGTCGGGTACCGCCCGAACACGGATCCGGTTCGATGTAGGCAAACTGCAGGATCTTGTGCTTCACGATGCCCAGGTCTTCCGCATGCAAGGTCACCGGCGACATGTTCGGGTTTTCTTCCATCCGGATGCTGACCTTGTCGGTCCCATGGTACGGACCAATCAGCGTCTGCGGCATCGGCTTGCCGTCGATGTACACCTGCTCGCCCTTGACCGTGATGGTGTCGCCCGGCAAACCGATGATGCGCTTGATGTAATCCTCTTTCGGATTTTTCGGATAGCGAAACACTGCGATGTCGCCGCGCTGCGGCTCGCCGGTGTCGAGGATCTTGGTGTTGGTGACCGGCAGTCGCAGGCCATAGGAGAATTTGTTGACCAGCACGAAATCGCCGACCAGCAAGGTCGGCATCATCGAACCGGACGGAATCCGGAATGGTTCCAGCAGGAAGGTGCGAAACACCAACACCGCCAGGATCACCGGAAAGAACGAACGCGCGTAATCGACCAGTACCGGCTCTCGCGGTTGCTCGCCGTCAGCACCGGCACGTTCGCGACGGCGACGCGCGAACAGCAGCTTGTCGCCCAACCAGATCACGAAAAACGCCGCGGTGATCAGCACCAGCGCCAGCGCGAAATCGGAAGTCTTGTACCAGATGTACAGGCAGATGGCGACGATCACCACCAGCACCACGGTACCCCAAGCGTCTTTCTTCACTGCCTGTTCCTTGTTTGCGCGCAACGCGCGGTACTGCATCTGTGGCAATCGTCATTCCCGCGCAAGCGGAAATCCAGTGACTTTCGTCATTCCTCCAACGAACCGTAGGCCGGCTCAAGGAGCGCAGCGACGGAGCCGGCGGGGTTACGCCATTATCATCATCGAACCATCGTGCGGGATCAGGCTTTGCCGGCTCCGGCCTTCGGCCTTGAGCCGGCCTACGGCTCACCAACCACTGTCGCCTGCGTGCAGGCGACCCACGAAAGTCACTTGTCTGTCCGCAACACCGCCAGAAACGCTTCCTGCGGAATCTGCACCTGGCCGACCTGCTTCATGCGTTTCTTGCCTTCCTTCTGTTTCTCGAGCAATTTTTTCTTGCGCGAAACGTCGCCGCCGTAGCACTTGGCCAGCACGTTCTTGCGCAGCGCCTTGACCGTGGAACGCGCGATGATCTGCGCGCCGACCGCGGCCTGGATCGCCACGTCGAACATCTGCCGCGGAATCAGCTCGCGCATGCGTTCGACCAGGTCACGCCCGCGGCGATCGGCCTGGGCACGATGCACGATCAGGCTGAGTGCGTCCACCTTGTCGCCGTTGATCAACACGTCGACGCGCACGAACGGCCCGGCCTCGAAACGGTCGAAATGATAATCCATCGAGGCGTAGCCACGGCTCACCGATTTCAGGCGATCGAAGAAATCCAGCACCACTTCGGCCAACGGCAGCTCGTAGCTGATACGCACCTGGCTGGCGAGGTACTGGATCGAGCGCTGCACGCCGCGCTTTTCCTCGCACAGGGTAATCACGTTGCCGATGTGTTCCGGCGGGGTCAGGATGTCGGCGACGATGATCGGTTCGCGGACTTCCGCAACCTCGTTGGCCGGCGGCAGTTTCGCCGGGTTGTCGAGATCGAGGATGCTGCCGTCGCTGCGCAGCACCTGATAGACCACGGTCGGCGCGGTGGTGACGAGATCGAGGTCGTATTCGCGTTCCAGCCGCTCCTGCACGATCTCCATGTGCAGCATGCCGAGAAAACCGCAGCGAAAACCAAACCCCATAGCCTCGGACGATTCCGGTTCGAAGAACAACGCGGAATCGTTCAGACGCAACTTGTCCAGCGCTTCGCGCAGCGCAGGGAAATCATCGGATGCAACCGGAAACAGCCCGGCGAACACGCGCGGCTGCATGTGCTGGAAGCCCGGCAATGGTTTGGACGCCGGATCGCTTGCACGCGTCAAGGTGTCGCCAACCGGCGCGCCGTGCACGTCCTTGATCGACGCACTGACGAAACCGACCTCGCCGGCGCCGAGCCGGTTGGTCTTGGTGCGTTTGGGCGTGAACACGCCAACCTGCTCGACCTCATGGGTGCGGCCGGTCGACATCACCAGCAGCTTGTCGCGCGGCTTGATTTCGCCCTGCATCACCCGCACCAACGAAATCACGCCGAGGTAATTGTCGAACCACGAATCGATGATCAACGCCTGCAGCTTTTCCGTGTCGCGCGGCTTCGGTGGCGGAATGCGCGCAACGATCGCCTCCAGCACATCGCGCACGTTCTCGCCGGTCTTGGCGCTGATCGCGACCGCGTCGTCGGCATGGATGCCGATTACCGCCTCGATTTCCTCTTTCACTTTGGGAATGTCGGCGGTCGGCAGGTCGATCTTGTTCAAGACCGGCACCACTTCCAGGCCCATCTCGACCGCGGTGTAGCAGTTGGCGACCGACTGCGCCTCGACGCCCTGTGCCGCGTCCACCACCAACAGCGCGCCCTCGCAGGCAGCCAGCGAACGTGACACCTCGTAGCTGAAATCGACGTGGCCCGGCGTGTCGATGAAGTTCAGTTCATACGTCTTGCCGTCAAGCGCGGTGTACGGCAACGATACCGAACGCGCCTTGATGGTGATGCCGCGCTCGCGCTCGATCGGGTTGTCGTCCAGCACCTGCGCTTCCATTTCGCGCTCGCTCAGGCCGCCGCAAATCTGGATGATGCGGTCGGCCAGCGTGGACTTGCCGTGATCGATGTGGGCGATGATGGAAAAGTTGCGGATCTGCTGCATGGGTCACGTGGCGCGAGTGCGTCATGGCGCAAACGGGCGATTATCGCACGATGCGGTACCGGGAACCCGGGACTTGGAACGAGCATGCAAGCAGCACCCCCTTCCGCAGGAAGGGGGTCGGCGCGTCAGCGCCGGGGGGGACGCAGCTCAGTACCACGCAAACTGCGCTGCACGTCGAAAGCCATCCCTCTCGGTCCCCCCTCCTCCGGAAGGGGGAAGAAAATCACGCTACATCTGCGCGAACTTGAAGGTAGCCCCGCTCGGCTCGACCGCTGCCTTCACCGCAGCCTCATCGGCCTGGTCGCCGATGAACAGCACCACCACGCCCTTGAATGAGCCGGGCGCGGCCGACTTGAATGCGGTTTCCAGTACCTGTGCCGTGGTGGCGGAACTCGGGCCGCCCGCGGCAACCATGTTGCCCGGCAGGACCGTTGCCTGGACCACGGTATCGAGCTGGTCCTGGACCCGGCTGATGGCCTGATCAGCCGGCGAGGCATTGGCCACGAGCGGGTTGCTGGACAAGTTGGCGGATGCCGGGGCCTTTTTGCCCTTGCCGGCCGGAGCGCTGGCGGCAGCGGCAACCGTTCCGGCCGAGGCCGCCGACGAGCCGCTGGCGGGGGCGTTTTCAGGCGCCGGCACGAAATACAAGTACGGGGTGTTGGTGACGGTGCCCATGTTGGCTTCGACAATCGGCTGCAGGTAAGGCTGCCACACCGTCAACACGACCGTCGCACGGGAACAGGGGCCGTCCTCGGCATCAGCGGCCGCCTTGGGGTGCTTGGCCTCGCAGGCCTTGACCGCATTGTCCACGTCGGCGGTGGTCGGCTTGGTGGCCTTGGCCGTGGTAGCGGCGGACTGGCTCTGATTGCTGCTCTGGCAGGCGCTGAGGCCCAACGTGCCCAGCAACGCGATGGCTGCGATGAAAGGGAACTTGCGCATGACGATCACCTCGATGACTTGCGTGGAACGGCGGACCCGGCCTGCTTGCCCTGCGGGCGCCTGTGCTCACGCAGCGCCTTCTGGACAGCCGGATGGACAAAATCGGAAACATCGCCGCCGAGGCTGGCGATTTCGCGCACCAGCGACGAAGAAATGAAGCTCCATTCCTCGGCGGGGGTCAGGAACAGGGTTTCGGCCTGCGGAATCAGGTGCCGATTCATGCTGGCCAGCTGGAATTCGTATTCGAAATCCGACACCGCACGCAGTCCGCGCAGGATGACCCCGGCGCCGCACTCGGTCACGAAACTCGCGAGCAAGGTATCGAACCCGCGCACCTCAACGTTGGGCACCCCGGCCAGGGCGGCACGCGCGAGCTCGACACGCTCCTCGATTTCAAACCGCGGGGCCTTGCCGCTCGATCTTGCGACCGCGACGATCAGCCGGTCGAACAGCGGCGCCGCGCGGGCCACGAGGTCGCCATGGCCGTTGGTGATCGGGTCGAAGGTGCCCGGATACACCGCAATGCGTGGTTTGGGACGGGTCGGATTGCGTTTCCC
>JBOHYW010000034.1:0-24825 GCA_050738155.1 Rhodanobacteraceae bacterium | reverse complement strand
CCCCGGCATTCAGCGCCTACAGCGCGAGCAAGGCGGCAGTGCGCAACCTCGCGCGGACCTGGGCGGAGGACCTGAAGGGCACCGGCATCCGGGTAAACGTGCTGTCGCCCGGGCCGACGGCGACCGAACTCGCGAAGGAAGCGCTGGGCGAGGAGGGCATGAAGGCCTTCGCCTCGATGAATCCGCTTCAGCGCATGGCCGATCCGGCGGAGATCGGAGCGGTGGCTGCCTTTCTCGCGTCGCAGGACAGCAACTTCATGACCGCCAGCGAGGTCGCCGTCGACGGCGGCCTGGCGCAAATCTGACGCGCCACGCCCGTCCACACGCTCGTCGAATGCCCACCCGTAAAGGAGATTCCGATGTACGACCAATCCAGGCTATCCGAGTTGATCCGGTTCGCACGAGTCGATGCGGGCTCCACCGTCATCGACGTTTACCCAGGCGACGGCGACTGGACCCGTCTCTTCTCCGACATCGTGGGACCCGAAGGACGGGTCTACAGCTTCGTGCCGGCCGAAGTCGCCCACTTCAAGAACGATCCGGTCGGCCGCATGCGGACACTTGCGAAGCAGCCGGGCCGAGGGAACGTCGAAGCCGTCTCGGCGGACCTCGTGGCGATGCCGGAGGTCACGCAACCAGCGGATGTCTTGTGGCTGCACCTGTTCTACCACGATCTCCGCACCGCGCTGATCCAGGCCAGGGGCGCGACGGCGGCCGACTTCAATCGAGCCGTCTACGAGCGGCTGAAGCCCGGAGGGTCCTACGTCATCGTGGACCACGCCGCCGCCGTCGGGGCGGGCACGAGCGACGCCCAGTCGCTGCATCGGATCGAGCCCGCGACCGTTCGCGAGGAGGTGGAGGCGGCCGGCTTCGTACTGGACGCGCAAAGCACCCTGCTCGCGAACAAGGACGATCCGCACTCTATGAAGGTGTTCGATCCCGCGGTCAAGGGCGAGACCGATCGCTTCGCTTATCGGTTCGTGAAACCTTGACAGGTCCCGGCGCCAACTTCATATCGGCCTCGCCAATGGGTGCGAACAAGCCCATCGGGGAGATTGCGAAAACGAGGGAAAAGGGACATCCACAATCACGATTCAAATTATGGATGTTCCCTTTTCCCCTCTGAAAGATGGAAGGAGATGGTTATGCAGAACAAACCCGTCGCCCTGGTCACGGGGGCCAACAAGGGAATCGGTCTACAAATCGCGAAGGATCTCGCAGAGCGCGGCCTTACCGTGCTCGTGGGGTCACGCGACCCCGAGCGCGGCGAGGCGGCCGTGAAGACGATTGAGGGAGACGCCCGCGCCGTCCAGCTCGACGTCATGGATCAGGCATCCATCGCCGCCGCGGCAGAGCGCATCCGCGACGAGTTCGACCGTCTCGACGTGCTGGTGAACAACGCGGGCATTTCGCACACCGGAAAACCGGGCCGGTCGCTTGAAGACATCGCCAGATCGGGTCTCCTGAGCAATGTGTCTTCCGGCGCGCTGCACGCGATATTCGAGACCAACGTGTTCGGCGTCATCGCCGTCACGCAGGCCATGCTGGCGCTGCTGCGGGAAGCACCTGCCGCGCGCATCGTCAATGTCTCGAGCGGCCTTGGCTCGCTCACGCGGAATGCGGACCCGGCCAATCCGAACCGCGCGAAGTACGGCGCCTACTCCGTATCCAAGACGGCACTGAACGCGATCACCATCGCGTTCGCCGCCGAACTTGCATCGGACGGCATCAAGGTCAACGCCGCCGCTCCGGGCTTCACTGCGACCGACCTCAACAACTTTGCGGGTACGCGCACCGTCGAGCAGGCCGCACGCGAACCCGTGCGCCTCGCGCTCCTCGGCCCGGACGGTCCGACCGGCACGTTCTCGAACGAAAACGGCCAGCTCCCGTGGTGAAGTGGCATGGAATGCGTTCATTTCACGTTCCCGTTTGCTCGCCAACGGAGAAAATATGCCCCTGCCACGCGATGAACTTGCTGTCTGAATCAACGACCCGATCAACAGGAGATCCCCATGCCCTTCCTTCGTGCCACCGTACTTCCCCCCGATGCTGATGAGGCCGTCGTCGAGCACTTGCGCGACGGTCTGGTCAAGTTGGCGACCACCGTGCTCGCCAAGGCGAGCGACGTCACCTCGGTCTTGATAGAGCCTGTGCGGCAGGGCGCGTGGTTTGTCGGCGGCGCCCGTGCCACCGTAGCCGCGCATGTCGTCATCACGGTTACCGCGGGAACCAACACACCTGAGCAAAAGGCCGCCTTCGTCGAGCAAACCTTCGCGCTTCTGCGCAACCTGCTTGGAAACGCCCTGCCAGAAGCAACTTATGTGGTGGTGAATGAGGCCGACCCTGAATCGTGGGGCTTTGGCGGAAAGACCGCCTCCACCCGTCGCCGTGCGTGAGCTCACGCTTACGCACGGCCCCTGCAACAGAAGGAGCATCTGATGATGTCTGCTCTCGCCATTGGTCTGGCCGTGCTCGCCGTCATTCCGGCGCATTTTGACAGCATATGCATTGCCCACCCGTGTGCAATATCGCTGCACCAAAAGTGAAAGTTCAGGAGAACAAGGCAATGACCGCAACGATGCCCGCATCCTCAGCCTTCGTCCGTCCATTCACCGTCGCGATCGCGGACTCCGAGATTGACGACCTGAAACAGCGACTCGCCAGAACTCGATGGCCGAATCCGGAAACCGTCCCTGACTGGTCGCAAGGTGTCCGCTTGGAGAATGCGAAATCGTTGATCAACTACTGGGAGCGGGAGTACGACTGGCGCCGATTCGAGTCGGAGCTCAATCGTTTTCCGCAGTTCCTGACCGCGATCGATGGACTCGATATTCATTTCATCCACGTCAAGTCCAGGAATCCGAATGCGATGCCGCTCATTTTGACGCACGGATGGCCAGGCTCGATCGTCGAGTTCCTGAAACTCATTGGCCCACTAACTGACCCGGTGGCGTTCGAAGGAAACGTCGAAGATTCATTTGACGTCGTCGTCCCGTCGCTGCCCGGATTCGGGTTTTCCCAAAAACCGACCGAAACAGGGTGGACTGTTTCACGTATCGCAAGCGCTTGGGTGGAACTCATGAAGCGTCTTGGCTACAAGAATTGGGCCGCTCAAGGCGGTGATTGGGGTGCCGTCGTAACCTCCGCCCTTGGGGCTATGCGGCCTGAGGGTCTTCTCGGGATTCACTTGAACACTCAATACGCCTTTCCCGCACAGATACCCGACACACTGTCGCCCGACGAGCGCTACGCCGTGGACACGCTCGCCATCTACACCGGCGATCTCGGTGGAGCAAGCCACCTTCAGGGGACGAAGCCAGAGACCATCGGATTCGCCCTGGCGGACTCTCCGGCCGGCCAGGCAGCCTGGATCTACGAAAAGTTCCAATCCAAGACGGACAACCAGGGGCTCGCCGAGGAGGCGCTCAGCACCGACGACATGCTGGATGCAATCTCGCTCTACTGGTACACAAACAGTGCAGCGTCGTCCGGCCGCATCTACTGGGAGAACAAAGGAGCCAGCATGGCCGGCCCCAAACTGACTCTGCCGGTCGCCGTGACCGTGTTCCCACGCGACATCCCACGCCTGCCACGAAGCTGGATCGAAGACACCTACAGCAACTTGATTCACTACGGCGAGGCCAACAAGGGCGGACACTTCGCAGCCTTCGAGCAACCCGAGACCCTGATCAACGAAATTCGCACCGGCCTGAGGAGCCTCCGCTCGTAACACGGACGCCGATCGTGCCTCGGTAATCGGCGCGGCACGCCAGGCGCGAAAATCCGGGTAGAACCCTCCACTCGTCGCCGTGCTTGAACTCACGCACGGCCCCTGCAACAGAAGGAGCATCTGATGATGTCTGCCCTCGCCATCGGTCTGGCCGTGCTCGCCGTCATTCCGGCGCATTTTGACAGCACAGGCAACGATCGCGCCGCGATCGAAGCGCTGCTCGCCACTTACACGCAGGCGGTCTCAACCAGGAACCAAGTGCTGTTCGAGACCTTGCTGCTCGACAAATCGATTCCCTTCTCGTCGGTACCTGCAACCGGCTGGACGAGTGGCGCAGGAACCTCGAACTACGAGGCGTTCCGCAAGGCCGTCTTCGAGGGACCGCCTTTCACGCAGAGGTTCAAGGGCATTCGCATCGAACAGGATGGAAATCTCGCTACCGTGACGCTCGTGTTTATCAACACGAGACCTCAAGGCGAGTCATGGGGTTGGAAGACGCTCCAGTTGCTGAAGGTTGACGGCACCTGGAAGATCGCAAGCGAGTTCTACACCTCCCACAAGCCGGAATGACAACGTAGGGTCACGAAGACCGCGTTTGTCGCTGGTGTCACGTCAGGGATCGGTGAAGCGAGCGCCCGCGTGCTTGTCGCAGAGGGATGGCGCGTCGTTGGCTCGGACTGTCGCGCAGACCGTCTGAAGCACCTTGGTCAGAAACTCGGGCCGAGAACTTTGTTGGCCTCGCGATCGATCTTGCCGATAGTACGGCTCGGTCGAAGCAGACCTCGCTCCCGTTGACGATACGAACGAATCTCATGCAGCCGTGGCTTTCAATGTCTGTAAATCGCGCGCGGGTACCCCAAGATCGCGCCAGTTCTCCGGATGGCAGGAAAACAGCAGCACCTGATGCCTGGTCGCGGCATCAAACAGGATGCGTTTCATCTGTGCCAGACGACCGGCGTCGCTGTGAACCAATGCATCGTCCAGAATGATGAGCGTGGGTTTGCCGGTTTCGCGCAGCAGATCGGCATAGGCAAGGCGGCTGATGAGGCCCATCTGCTCGCGCGTGCCGTAACTCAGGTTTTCGACGTCGCCATTTTCCGTCCCTGCTGTCGGCTGACGAGTGAGCATTTGCGGCATGAGGTTTTCATCGACCGTGAGGCTGGCATGCGGAAACAGCAGCTTCAGGTAATGATCGAGGTGCGTTTTCAAGGGGGCCTGCAATTGGCGGGTCAACGCCTGGCGCTTGTCCTTCAGAAGAGTCAGAAGCAAGTCGAGCGCGGCGGTGCGGCGGCCCAGCTCGTCGCACCGACGTTCGCTGGCCTCGACTTCCTGTTGCAACGTGTCGCGTTTTTCATCCAAACCTTGCGCACCAAGGGTTTCGAGTTTTGCCTCAAGGCGGTCGATGGCTTGTTTGCGCTCGATCGCGGCATGCTCCATGGCCTCGGCGGATCGGGTGTGCCGTTCGACATCCTGTTGCAACACCTCCGGTTGCGCTGCATCGATTTGCTGTTGACGCGCGTTGATGACGTCTTGAAGGCAGGCGACTTCGGCGTTGAGATTCGTCAATTGGTCGTTGGCGTTCTTGATGCTTGCCTTGTGCTCGGGTGACTCCAGCTCGTTGTTGATCTGCTCCCATTCCTCGCGGGCCGTGGTGAGCGTCTGCTTGGCCATGGCCAGATCATGTTTGAGATCGGCGGCTGCCTGCTCGGCTGCCTTCAGCTTGGTATGCGTAGCTTTAAGTGCCGCTTCGGCCGTCGCTTCATCGATGGCATCCGGAACTGGGTCAGGCAAGTTCGCGAGCTTGCCTGACAACCCTTTCAGACGCGCATCGTCCAAATCATACTGAGCAGCGAGTGCATCCAAACCTTCAGGCGCCGCACCTTCCAAGCGTGCTGCTTCGCGTTCAATTTGGCCCGCGAGATCCTTGCTCGCCGTGACGCGTTGCTCGCCCTCGGCCAGTGTCGCGATGCCGAGTCGCGCCAACAGGCCGTCGTGTTGTGCCTGTGCGTGTTCCTGCTCACGCACAAGCGCAGCAATATCCGTGCCGCCGGGTTGCAAGTGCAGAGTGCCGACCTTGGGGATGACAAGCTCGGTGGGTTCAAGCAGCAGACGCTCACCCTTGCCGCTTACGCTCTCGTCGCCTATGGCCAGACTCTGGCCCGACAGCAAATCGAATTGCACGCGAGTAGCAAGGGACTCGCGACGAATGGCCAACTCGTCCAACTTGGAGCGGCAGCGCTTAAGCTTGGCCAGCGCCTTCTCGTCGATGGTGCTGGCTTGATGTTGTTCGCGCAGACTGACCAGCTTTTTTTGCAATTCACGCGCCTGCCTTAATGCCTTGCGGCTGGTGATCAAGGTAGCCGTGAGCACGCCATGCTCAGCTTGCAGTCGCACGCGCTCGGCCTGCTGACGCGCCTGCGTTGCGGCAGTCTTTGCCTCGTCATAAGCGGTGTTTGCCTGCGCAAGCCGCGCGTCAACTTGCGACTGGCGTGCGTCGCAATTGCTGACTTGTTCCCAGGCCTTGGACTTCGCTGCCTCGCGCTTGGCCAACTGTTTGGCGGTGGCTTCAAAACCCTGAATCTGCTGGCGGCGGAGTACTTGGCTGCGTTCGCGATCTTTCAGCGTTGCCTGATTTTGCTGCTGCTCAGTTCGCCAGCCGTTTACCTCTTTGAGATGTTCCTGCGATTCCCCAGCCAATGCGCGCTCCGCCCGCCACGGTTGCGCTTGATCGATGGTTTCGCGCTTCTCGCGCAACCGGCCCAGCTCATCAACCTGCGCGCGATACTCGCCAATCCGATCCTCCAGCCCCGCAAGCTCGCCGCGGCCGGCTTCACACTCGTCGATGGCTGCCTTGTAATCACCCGTTGGCTTTCCCGTGCGGGTAAGCCACTGCCCGCGTTCTTTCTCCAGTGCATCGGTCAGTGCATCGCCGGCACTCGCGGCGACTTCGCCAAGGCTCGTACCCAACGCCGATTGCAACTGGTCGCCGGCGTGACCGACCGGACCGCGGATTTCATGGATGGTGCCTTGTTGCACCCACAACAGGCCCGGGATGCCCTGCACCTCGGGGCGACTAGCACCCTTGCCAGCGAACTGATAGCCGAACAGCCCGGCCAGCTTGTCTTCGGCATCGGTGTCGCTGAAGTGCTCGGCGCCAACTTTCAGGTCACAGCGCGGCCTGTTGAGGAAGCGCTTGTTGAGAACCCAGCGTTCACCCTGCCAGTCGAACGCGAGTTCCACTTCGGGCGCGCCTGAGCTGTCACCCCAAGGCTGCAGGTAATCGACGCTGCCGGATTTGTAGCGTTCAAAAAACGCCGCACGAATCGCTTCGACCAGCGTGCTTTTGCCCGATTCGTTGGGGCCGACAAAGAGATTGATGCCATCGGTCAAATCGTTGAGGTGCAACGGCCTGCGAAACTGCTTGACCTCGGCGAGATGCAGATAATCGAGTCTCATTTCGCGGCCTCCGCTCGATGATCCCGCAACATGCCAGCCAAGATCACCAGTGAGTTGCGCGCCGTTTCTGCCTGTTCACCGTCGGCTTGCTGCCGTTCCCGCAAGTCCGCGATGACGTCCCCCACATATCCATCGGCTTGCAGGGATGCCAAATCATCCTCGGTCGGCTCGACACGCAATGCTTCAAGGTGCGCCACAAGGCTGCGTTGACGGCCGGTTGCTGCATTTAGCGCCTGCTGCAAATGCTCGAAACCGGCCAGATCCAGCTGACCATCCATGGTGATGTCCACGACTGACTGAACGGGCAATGCATTTAGCACCTGCAAGGCCTGCTCAAGATCACTGGCTACAGCCAGGTGCTGGTTGAGTTTGATCCATCGATGGTGGCCCACCGGGTGCGGCTTAACTTTGGGCTCAGCACCGGGATGGTCGATTTCGACGACCAACGCCTGACCGGCGCCGTTGTCCTTGAAACGCTCCTGTTCGGGCGTTCCGCTGTACCAGGTTCGCACGTTGATGCACTTGGTGCCGTGCCAGTCGCCGAGTGCGAGGTAATCCAGTCGCGCCGATTCGGCGCGGTCTGGGGCGATGGGGTTGGAGGAATCCGCGGCTTCGGGTAGCTGACCCTCGACACTGCCGTGGGCAAGGCCGATTCGCAGCAACCCGCTGGGCGTCTCTGCCGTGTCAAACCATGCGGTCAAATCGTCGTGGGTCTGGCGCTGCGTGAGCGGTGCCGCAAGGATCGCAAAACCAAGCTTGGCAAACGCGGTGACGCCGGGTGTGAGCAAGATGTGTGCGTTTCCCGGAATGGCGTGGAGGCGCGCGGCCTGTGTCCAGATGCTTTCAGCCAGTGCTGCGTCGTGATTGCCGGGGATGAGAATCCACGGGCCGGCAAAGGCCGCCAGCGCATTGAACGTGCGGTGGATGGTGCGGTCAGAGAGGTTTGGCGCATCGAAAACATCGCCAGCGACGAGGATCGCGTCAACTTTTTCGTCGGTTGCTAATTGCGCCAGTCGCTCGACAGCCTTGAATCGCGCGTCGGACAAGGCGGCCGCATCTTCAGCGGCAAATCTTGGGTACTGACGGCCCATCTGCCAATCCGCAGTGTGCAAAAAACGTAGCATTAGCTTCCCCCTTGTACGCTTGTTCCGCCTACCGTTGCTTCGGGCTCCAACGTCAACATACTCATGTCTTATGGTTTGAGACAGGGACTCGATATTGCCAGCTCAGTCCACCGGTTTCGAAATGTGCGAATCGGAGTCTACTGTCAGACGGCCGCTATTGGGCAGCCCAACTGCGAATGCGACGATCTGCTCAGAGCCGACAGTTGCCCGCCGCCAAGCCTGCCGCTCGAACACCGTTGGTCAACATCGGTACGGTGGTCAGCAATTGCCGGAACAGGCGGTCAACCAGACCGGAACCCGCTTCTCGTGAAGAAACCGGCCTGGCGCCGGGGCTCGCGGCCGCCGCCGATTGCACACCATAGAGCTTGCGCCTCACAGCCGAGAAGCGGCCTTCATCGACCGCGGCGATGAAAGCCCGAAGTTGATCCGGTGAGACGACGTCCAGCATGATCATCCATCCCAAACATAGATAGTTTGAATCTTGTTTTCTCGTCTTTTCAGATTGTATGAAGAGGCTCATTGTTGTCCGCGTCGCAACTACACGGACACCACCATGAACCGTTCGAACCTCGAATCAAACATCCTCGATGCCGAGCCAACAGGCCGGGCTATGGCCGCCGAACTCGCGAGCCTCGCACTTCAGCCGCCGCACGCCACCGCGAAGGGCGTTCTGCCCGCCGCGTCCCTTGATCAACTGTTCCGGCTGGCCAGAACCTACAACGAGTGGAGCGCCCGAGAGGTCGACGATCAGACCATCCACGAGATCTATGACCTGTTCAAGTGGGCTCCCACTGCCGCCAACAGCAGCCCCGCGCGGTTCGTGTGGGTGAAAAGCGCCGAGGGCAAGGCCAAGTTGTCGGCACTCGCGATGGCTGCCAACCAGCCGAAGATTCTGGGGGCACCTGTCACGGTCATCATTGGCTACGACTTGGAGTTTTCCGAGACGATGCTGCAATTGTTTCCGGCACGAGGTGAGGCGCTGCGCGAGGTCTATCGGCAGCCAGACATGGCCGAGGCGACAGCCAGGCGCAACAGCAGCCTGCAGGGTGCTTATCTGATTCTTGCGGCGCGCGCCCTGGGCCTCGACTGCGGGCCCATGTCCGGGTTCGACAACGCGGGTGTCGACCACGCGTTTTTCGCAGGCACCCGCATCCAGTCCAACTTCATCTGCAGCCTTGGCTACGGCAAACCAGGCACGCCGTTTCCGCGCAACCCGCGGTTGGCGTTCGAAGAAGCCGGTCGTTGGGCATGAACTGGCGCTGCCGCGTGGCTATCACACACGGATTGCACGTCACGCCTCACTGCTTGTGAACACTTGAATGCGTTGAGCCGAACCTGTCGTCTCGGCACCCCACGCACAGTCTCATTTTCTGGAGAACAGCCATGAATACTCAGTACAGCATCGTGGGGTCCGGCCCGGTTGGCCGGACGTTGGCAGGCCTCTTCGCAAAGGCCGGGATCGATGTGCAGATTGCCAACTCGCGCGGGCCGCAATCCATGGTCCCTATCGCTACCGAGCTGGGACGACACGTGGTTCCGGTCACGCTGGAGCACGCACTCGACGCGGACGTCATTTTCCTTGCGGTGGGATTCATGCAGGTTCCATCCGTGGCCGTGAAACGCCCCGACTGGACCGGAAAGATCGTAGTCGACATGACCAACGCTTTGCAGCCTGACGAGCAATGCGAAACGGAGCTGCGCGGTCTGCTGTCATCCGAGATCAACGCGCAGTTTGTAGCGGGTGCGAAGCTGGTCAAAGCCTTCAATCACCTGCCCATACAGAAGCTCGGCATGAATGCCCAAGCCGAAGGACAGCGGCAGGTGGTTTTCGTCTCCAGCAATGACGCGGACGCCAGCGCCACCGTTGCGGCGCTTGCCGAACAACTTGGCTTTGCTCCGGTAGAGCTTGGCTGGCTCGATGAGGGCGGTGCCGCACTGCACGCCGTAGGCGGAAAACCGGGCGGGCTGTTGTTCCAGAACCTGGTGAAGCTCGGTTGAAGCGGCGCCCACTTGAAGAACATGTATTTTCGTGAAGCGATAAACCCATGAACGAGCAACGAGCAGAGTCCGCCGCCGTGCCGGTTCCGAAAGCAGCGGCCTGGGGCGCAGTCATCTCCATGATGCTGGGTCTGTTCGCGCTGTCCACGGCGAAATTTCTGCCCCCCAGCGTGCTGACACCGATCGCGTCGGATCTGGGTATCAGCGTGGGCCTGGCCGGCCAGACGGTCACGGCCGCGGCGGCAATGGCCGTCGCAGCGAGCTTGTTGATCCCGTCCTGCACGCGACGGATGGATCGGCGCAACGTACTGCTCGGCCTTTCCGTGCTGCTGATTGCCTCCAATCTCATCGTGGCATTTGCACCAGACTTCGCGTTGCTGTTGCTGGGATGTGCCGTACTCGGTATCGCGATTGGTGGTTTCTGGGCAATGTCGATGGCGATCGTGATGCGGCTGGTACCGGAACGGGTACCGCGCGGATTGGCCATCGTGATGAGCGGCTTCGCGGCGGCAACCATTGTGGCCACCCCGGCCGGAAGCTGGCTCGGTGCCGTCATCGGTTGGCGTGGTGTGTTCCTGCTGGCGGCCGCCCTAGGGTTACTGGCGTTGATCGTGCAGTGGCTAACGCTGCCAAGTATGGCGCCCCGGGGTCAGGCAAATTTGCGGACCCTGGTCGACGTGCTGAAGCGCCCGCACATGCGATCCGGCCTGATCGCAGTCCTGCTGATCTGGGGCGGAAACTCCGCCCTGTTCACCTACATACGGCCATTCCTCCAGGAGGTTACTGGCGTAACAATCACAGGTGTGACGGCCATCCTGCTGGCATTTGGCGTGGCCAATTACGTCGGCAGCCACCTTGGCGGCGTGATGCTGAAACGTCATGCGAAGCTGACGATGGCGTTGATGCCGTTGCTCATGGGCGCGATTGGCATCGCGCTGGCCAGTGCGCACGGCGCACCCGCCACCACGCTGGCACTCGTCGCGATATGGGGCCTTGTATTCGGCACCATACCGGTGGCTTGGACAACCTGGATTACTCGCGTTGTACCCAACGAGGCCGAAAGCGGTGGTGGTTTGCTGGTGGCAGCCGTCCAGGTCGCCATCGCGGTGGGTGCTGGCGCCGGCGGCATCCTGGTGAATTTGGGCGATGTCGCCAGCGTTTTCATGGTCGGTGGTGCGGTGCTGGTGGCAGCGGCCCTGTTCATTGCGCTTGCTGTGACACCGGGCACGCGAGCACAACAGCCGGATGGACTTGCTCGCGAAGAAGCCACCGCCATGCTTGCCGGCGAGATCGGGAGTGCCGTCGATTACGCCACTATCCGTGGAGATCGGGTGGCACGCCGCAGCGTGAACACCTCAGGAGAGTTGTCATGATCATTGATCTGAAAGGCCGCAAGGCGATCGTCACCGGCAGTACGGCCGGCATCGGCCGGGCAGTTGCGGAAGGGCTGGCACGCGCCGGCGCTGCGGTCGTCATCAATGGCCGCGGTGAGGAGCGGGTCGCCAATGCATTGCAGGAGATGCGTGCGCAGTTTCCGGACGCCGACATCACCGGATTTGCCGCGGACCTCGCGACCGCAGAGGGAACCGCAGCATTAGTCACGCAGGCATCGGGCGCCGACATCCTGGTCAACAACCTGGGCACGGCTCGACAAAAGCCCTTTCTCGAACTCACCGACAGCGACTGGCGGGAGATGTTCGAGATCAACGTGATGAGCGGCATACGCATGACCCGGCACTACCTGCCGGGAATGGTGCAACGCGGCTGGGGACGGGTGGTCTTCATCAGCAGCGAATCCGCGCTCGCCATTCCGAAAGACATGATCGATTACGGGATGACCAAGACTGCACAACTTGCCGTCTCACGAGGTGTGGCCGAATCGGTCGCCGAGACAGGCGTGACCGTGAATGCCGTCATTCCCGGCCCGACCCGTTCCGAAACCCTGTCGGGTTGGATGCAGGCGCAAGCCGAATCCGAAGGCATCACGCAACAACAGGCCGAGCAGAATTTCGTGAAGACGATGCGGCCGACATCGCTCCTGCAGCGATTCACGACCACCGAGGAAGTCGCGAACATGGTCGTCTATGTGTGCTCGGAACAGGCGTCCGGGACGACTGGCGCCGCGTTGCGCGTGGATGGCGGCGTGCTGCGACAAATTGCTTGAGGCAACGATGGCGAGGAGAGCAATCAATGAACATGTCGAAAAACAGCGAACGAATCATTTTGGTGACAGGCGCCACCGGTAGACAAGGAGGCGCCGTGTACCGGCACCTGCAGAAGCAAGGGTTCAAGTTGCGCGCGCTGGTGCGGGATGCCGATGGCAATCAAGCCCGTCAACTGGTGGGGGATGGAAAGGAAGTGTTGCAGGGAAACCTCGATGACCCCGCCAGCTTGATGCGCGCGATGGCGGGTGTGTACGGCGTATTTTCCGTGCAGCCCTTCACGGCCAACGAGATCCAGCAGGGAGTGGCGGTCATCGAGACGGCGAAGCGGCAGGGCGTCAGCCACTTCGTTTTCGGTTCGGTAGGTGCCGCGGACGAAGAGACGGGCATCCCCCACTTCGAAACCAAAATCAAAGTGGAAGAGCACCTGCGATCAAGCGGCTTGCAATACACGATCCTGCGCCCCGTCTTCTTCATGGAGAACTGGCATAGAGGGTTCGGTGCGTCGATCCGGAACGGGCAGCTCCAGCAGCCGTTCAGCCCGGCGGAAAGCTTGCAGATGATTGCGGTGGATGACATCGGCGCGTTTGCAGCGCTGGCGTTTGAGCATCCCGGCAAATGGAAGAACAGGACACTTTCGCTGGCGGGTGATGAATTGTCGATGCAGCAGATTGCCGATGCATTCAGCCGTGTGACTGCGCGAGATGTGAAGTACGTTCAGATTTCATGGGATCAGTTCGAGAAGAACATGGGTCAGGAACTGACGGTGATGTACCACTGGTTCGAAGAAAAGGGTTTTCACTTCAGCATTGAAGAGGTGCGGCGCGAATATCCGCTGACCCATAGTTTCGATCGATGGCTGGACACGCACTGGAACACGACTGACGTCGCGGCGCGTTAGGTCATACGCATGCGCACAATGCTGACACTGCTTGATGGGGGCCCATCTTTGAGCGGGATCAGCACTGCTGCCGAACTGTTGTGGCACTCGCGTCAGTACTGGCTGGCGCTGGCGATGATGGTGCTCGGCGGCTGCGTGATGGTGCCGCGGCGTCCGCCGCCGCCCGACTTGATCAACACCGCGGTGCCCGCGGGTTTCAAGCCGGACATTCGAATGTTGAGCGTGAACCGCCAGCGCTACATGCAGGAACTGCCAGGCCTGGCGGCGGGCCTCAGGCAGGCGGCACATGGCAGACCCATCAACGTGTTGGCACTGTCCGGCGGTGGCAGTTATGGCGCGTTCGGCGCTGGGGCGTTGGTCGGATTATCCCGAGCTCATGCACGTCCAAAGTTCCAATTGGTGACGGGCGTCAGCGCGGGAGCGTTGCTGGCGCCCTTCGCGTTTCTCGGTACTGCCTGGGATACCCAACTGCAACAGGTATTCACCAGTGGCGCACTGGCTTCCTTGCAGCATTCGGGCAGCATGCCCAGCGTACTGAAACGGGTGGTGTTCCCGCAGGGCGTGGGAGGTCACGATGTTCTGGCGAGTCTGGTCGACCGATTCATCAGCAACGCACTGATCGATGCCGTGGCACGGCAAGCAAAAACCGGCCGCCAGCTCTGGATCGCGACAACCGACCTCGACGATCAGGAGACCATGTTCTGGAACATGACAGCTGTTCCGGCGAGTCCTCTTCAATATCCTGATTGGCAACCGCGACGATCACCTGCGCAATCACGGCTTAATAAGAGCGGGCGATGGCTGGCAACTGTCGCCGGCGTTCGATGTCAACCCAAACGCCGACAAGGATCATCACGTGCTTGCAATCGATGACCGGGACCAGTCGCCGGATTCGAGCCTCCTGATGGCCACGGCTGACTACTACCGTCTCCCCAAGAAGGCCGCAGCCTCGGTGGCCGAGAATGTGCGCGCAGCGGTACGCGGCTGGGAGATGCGCGCGCGTGCCTTGGGCGCACCTCAGAGCGAGATTACGTTGATGCAAGCCGTCATCGACCCGGATCGGTAAGTCCTGCCTGTGGGCGCGCCTTCGTGTCGCAGACCATGGAGCTTGGCATCGACGAGGGAATGCGGATCGGCTCGCAGAACTGCACCACGGAGCGGGACACGACCGGGGATCAGCATGGCGAACGCAATGGCACGCTGGCAAGCGTATAGTCCACCGGAGGTGCGGCGAGTCAGATGAAAACGTCGGTCTGGCCCGCCTGCCGCCAGTGACCGGGTTCGATGGACGTGGCGGTCACATCACATGCGCGAAGGTGGCTTCATGGATGGATGCACCTTGGTGGACATCGTTGTGGCGGGAGCATTCACATGGCAAAAACCATCGCATTGAAGGTGAACGGCGAGAAGCACAGTGTTTCCGTCGAGTCCGGCAGCATGTTGCTGTATGTGCTTCGCGACAACTTGAAGCTGCACGGCCCGAAGTTCGGGTGCGGGCTGTCCGAATGCGGTGCGTGCACCATCCACCTGGACGGCAAGGCGATCCACTCGTGCGTGCTGCCCGCAGAGGCAGCGGTCGGGCATGAAATCACGACGCTGGAAGGATTGGGTTCGGTGGAGAGGCCGAGTCCGATGCAGCAGGCTTTCATCGACGAGCAGGCCGTACAGTGCGGCTACTGCATCAACGGCATGATCATGACTGCCAGCGCATTCCTTGCGCAGCACCCGAACCCGACCCGCGACGAGATCAAGCAGGCCCTGAACGGCAACCTGTGCCGATGCGGCACGCACATGCGCATTGTGCGTGCGGTGCAGCGCGCCGCGAAAGCGCGGAGGCAAGCATGAGCACTCGACGGGATCGTGTTGTGGATGCTTCCGGGCTGTCCGACTCCGGCGCTGATCGGCGCAAGTTTCTCAAAACTTCCGGAGGCCTGGTGCTCGGCTTCAGCTTGTTCGGCCCGGCCGTGGCGTTCGCGGATGGAAGGCCGGTGAAAGCCGCTGGTGGCGTGCCGGGTGGCACGGCACCGTTTCCGTCGGTGGACCCGGCCAAGCTCAACGCGTGGCTGGCGATCCATCCGGACAATACCGCCACCCTGTTCACCGGAAAGGTCGAACAAGGCAACGGCTCGCCGAATGCACTCCTGCAAATTGCCGCCGAGGAACTCGACTTTCCTTTCGAGCGGTTCTACCTGGTGATGGGCACGACGACCGAGACGGTCGACCAGGGGCCTACATATGGCAGCATGGCGGTCCGCTATGCCGGGCCGCAGGTTCGCCACGCTGGCGCGGCCGGACGCCAGGTCCTGCTGGAGATGGCCGGCAAGCATTTCGGTGTGTCGGTGGATCAACTCACGGCGCAAGACGGCCGGATTGCGGTGAACGGCTCGCCGGATCGTGCGATCACCTATGGCGAGCTGGTGGACGGCAAACGCCTGGACGTCACTATCGGTGCAAGCGGCAAGCGCTTTGGCATGAAGGTCGCGCCCGATGCGAAATTGAAGGATCCGTCGAAGTACACGGTGGTCGGCAAGTCGGTCCTGCGCAAGGACATTCCGGGCAAAACGACCGGCGAGTTCACGTATCTGCAGGACGTGAAGATCGAGGGGATGCTGCACGGTCGTGTGGTGCGCCCGTACGGTGTCGGATCGAAGCTGCTGACCGTCGACGAAAGCGGGCTCAAGGAGATTCCCGGCTTCGTCCAGGTCGTGCGTGACCGCGACTTCCTGGGCGTGGTCGCGGAAACCGAATGGGGCGCCATCCAGGCCGCGCAGAAGCTGGGTTCGAAACTGGTGCGCAAGGGCCCGACCGACGGCCTCGCCAAATGGTCGGACTGGCAGGAACTGGCGGCCACTGACGAAGTGTGGGATGCCGTGCGCAAGGCGCCGGGCAAGGATACGGCGGTGGCCCGCCACGGCGACGCGGACAAGGCGCTCAAAGGCGCGGCACGGACCTTCAAGGCAACCTACCTGACGCCATTCCAGAGCCACGCGTCGCTTGGTCCCGAATGCGCGATCGCCGATGTCGGCAAGCATCAGGCGGTGTTCTGGGCCGGGACCCAGATGCCGCACCAGGCCCGCCGCGACATGGCACAACTGCTCGACCTGCCGGTCGGAAACGTGGAAGTGCACTGGATCGAGGCGTCAGGCCAGTACGGCCGCAACGGTCTCGAGCACGTGATGGCGGACGCGGCCATCATGTCGCGCACCGTGGGCAAGCCGGTGCGCGTGCAGTGGATGCGCTGGGATTCGCATGGCTGGGATCCGAAGGGTCCGCCCATCGTCCAGGATCTCGAAGCTGCGCTGGACGATCACGGCAACGTGACCGCGTGGCGCCATCACATGTGGATCCCGACCATGAGCGACACCCGCCTGCTCGCTTCCGAGTTGATCGGCAAACCGGTCGGCAAAGAGAACCTTGGCGACGGCGCAATCGGTTACGAGTACACGTTCGACAACGCCGACGTGGCCTGTCACGGGGAAGGCCGTGTGGGCGTCATCACCGCGTGGCTGCGTGCGCCGGGCCAGTTCGAGACCACCTTCGCGATGGAATCCTTCATCGACGAACTGGCCGCCGCGGCCAAGCAGGACCCGCTGGAATTCCGGCTCAAGTACCTGAAGGATCCGCGTGCCATCGGCGTGCTGAAGGCTGCAGCGAAGTTGTACGGATGGCAAAGCCGGCCGGCGTTTCAGGGCAAGTCGCAAGGTGAAACGAAGGCGACTGGTCGCGGAATCGCATGGGTGAACCGCGACGACTCGCGGGTCGCGACCATCGCCGACGTGGAAGTCGACCGTGAGACCGGCGCAATCCGGGTGCCGCGCGTGGTGGTCGCGCATGACTGTGGCATGGTCATCAGCCCGGACGGCATGCGCAACCAGATCGAGGGCAACATCATCCAGTCGATGAGCCGCACGTTGCACGAGGAAGTGACCTTCAACCACGCGCACGTCACCAGCCGTGACTGGAACAGTTACCCGATCCTGACCTTCAACGAGATTCCCGACAGCATCGAAATGGTGCTGGTGAACGACAGTCCCGAGTACCCGTCCACCGGCGGCGGCGAGCCTTCGACCTGTCCGACGGCCGCGGTCATCAGCAACGCCGTGTACGACGCGATCGGCGTTCGTCTTCGCCGTACGCCGTTCCGGCCGGAGCGGGTCAAGGCTGCGCTGAGCCGCGCCTAGGATGGTGTCCCGAAAGAAGCTTCGTCACCCGCCCACGCATCCGGAGAGCGGCCATGGGTTGATCCTTCTCCCTTCGGGAGAAGGAGCGTGAAGCGCTGCCTTTTTTTTGCGCAAAGCGCCGGATAAGGGTTCGGTCCCGCGGATACTGATTGTTGTGGCGACCTGCGACGCCCCTGCGGAAGCGGACCCTCACCCGCCCCTGCGGGGCACCCTCTCCCGGTGGGAGAGGGATAAAAGTAGCGCAGTAATGGAAATGGTCAGGTTTCCGGCCAGTCCAGCTGGACGCCGAATTCGTCATGCAGCCGGTCAAGATCGGCCGGTGTGTCCAAATCGGTCGTGTACCGTGCGTGTGCCATCGGCAAGGTCAACACCCGCTCCGGGTGCGCCTGACGCCATTCGCGCACGCCGCGACCATCGCGTGCGCGCACTACTTCGCGGTACAGCTCCGGCCCGAAACACACCGGATGTCCCAGCCGCTTGTTGTGTTGCGGCACAACCAGTTGGATGCCGGTCGGACGCGTTTGCCACGCCGTCAGCACGGCTCTTACATCCTCCGCTTCGAGCAGCGGCTGATCGCCCAGCATCACGAGATATGCGGACAGCCCGCGCGGCAACGTCGCGAGCCCACAACGCAGCGACGATCCGGTGCCGCGATCCGGGGCCGGATTGACCACCCAACTCACGCGTGCCCCGGCGTACCGGTCCGGCGTGGATGCAAGCGATCGATCCAGTGCAATGATCAGTTGATCCGCGTAATGGCCCAGCACCACGGTGATGGCTTCGACGCCGGCAGCCGTCGCGATGCGCACCTGACGCAGCAGCAGCGGTTCGCCGTCGCGACGCAGCAACGATTTGGGTACGGCGCCCATGCGCCGGCCGGCGCCCGCCGCCATGACGATCGCGCCAACAGGTTTCGCCTCGAACTGCCTAGCCTGCATTCGAGCATGCGGACGATGCAGTCGACGTGCACGGCAACAAGCCGGCATGGTCGGCCAGCAGTCGCGACGTCGCTTGCGGTTGCAGGGAAACGATCTGGGCGAGGATCGCGAGCGCGATTTCCTGCGGCCCACGCGCACCGATCTCGAGACCCGCGGGCGCCTTCAACCGCGCGCGTGTACGCGCGTCCACCCCGGCTTCCCTGAGGCCATCGAGCCGCTGGCGGATCTTGCCGCGGCTTCCCAGCACGCCCACGCAGAACGCGGGCGATGGCAAGGCGTGCGCCAGCACCATCAAGTCGTCCTCCGCATGGTGGGTCAACGCATAGACTGCGGTCCATGTGTCCAGCGGAGTATCCGCCAACACCTGTTCAAGCGCGCGTCGGTCGTAACGCGCCAGGGGAGTATCCGGTGGAGGCTCCGCCGGTCCGTACGGGCGCAACAACGTGACTTCGTATCCAAGCGGTGATGCCATGCGCGCGAGTGCCAGCGCGACCGGGTTGCCGCCGACCAGCACCAGCCGGGTCGGCGGAAGCCAGGTCTTGACGAACACGGAAGCGCGGTCGTCCACGACCAGCGTAGTGGCATCGCCAGCCACGCCGGTGGAGTAGCGCTGCTTGCCAGTTTCCAGATCGATGGATATCCCGATCGCTTCACGCCGGTCACGCGCCGTACGCAAGTGCGCGGCATGCTCGGCGGCGTCCGTCAGCTCGCGCACGAAAATGCCGATGCGGCCGCCGCATTCAAGCTGGATGTCGAGTACCGGGCTGCCGGCGCCGTAGTCGAGCAGGCGTGGCCTGCCGGTTTGCATGACGGCAAGCGCCTCGGTGGCCACCGTGGCTTCGACGCAGCCTCCCGAGACATAGCCCGTCGCCTCACCGGTGTCGCAAATCGCCATTTCGCTTCCCAGCGGCCGCGGCGACGAGCCGATGATGTTGACCAGCGTCGCTACCGCCATGCGATGTCCGGCTTGTGCCCACCGCTCGATGGTCGGCAACAAGTCATCGGTCAGGCCGTAGACTGGCCAACCCGGCCAGCGGCGGGCGAGATCGTCCGCGGCTGTGACTGCGCGTTGTACCTGTGGCATAACCGTGCTCCGTCGGTCCTTGGGGTTGGCTGCGTTGCACCGGAGTGTCTTGCACGGCGGCTTGCGGACCAACCCTTGCAACACGTGGGAGTCTACCTCCTGACGGCTGCCATGGCGGGCAGTGATTGCGAGCGGCGGCGCCTGATTGCGCATGCTTGCCTCCGACTGGCTTGGGCCTGAGTCATGCGGTTTCCGGGCCTGGTTCCTGCCGCCGCAGTCGCTCTGCGACCAACCCGTGCCTGCAAGTCCGCTGGATAGCGCGCACCCTGAATCCTGATTCTGGACGCAGCGTTCCCGATTTCGCGGAGGTCACCTGCTGTCGGTTCGACCTCCACGGCAGCGCCCTGCCATACCGGTGGGCGACGTCGCGGCCTCGTCGCCCGGCGGAAACAAGTGAACATGCTCCGGTGCAGCGGTGACCCACAGCCGCTCCCCGACGCTTGGCGCCGGGCCTGGTGGCAGCAGTGCTTCGAGCCGCAGGTTCCCGATCACGAGCGTCGCCCGGGTCAGCAAACCCTCGGCGCGTAGCGCAATGACTTCGCCAACGATGCCGCCGCCAGCGGGTGCCGGTATCAATGCCTCGGAGCGGATGGCGACGCCAATCTGGCTGGCGTCATCCCCTCCGTTGGGTGCCCGCGCGCGCAGCGATTGCCCCCCGCAAGACAACGTCACCCAGGGCCCGTCCCGCGCAATCACGTTCGCGGTGAAGACGTTGCGGATACCGACCAGGCGTGCCGCGACGCGGTTCACCGGTCGGAAGAAGACCTCCGCGGGACGGCCTTGTTGCACGATCCTGCCGCCCGCAAGCAGCGCAACGCTGTCGGCCATCATGGCGAGGTTGGGGTCGTGCGTCGCGGCCAACGCCGGCATGCCAGCTTTGCGGACCAGCCCAACCAGTTCATCCATCAGGTCGTCGCGGGTGGTGGCGTCCAGCGCGGAGGTAGGTTCGTCGAGCAGCAACAGTCGCGGTTGGCGTGCCAAAGCGCGCGCCAATGCCACCCGTTGCTGCTGTCCCCCGGACAATTCTCGCGGATGGCGGGTCTCCATTCCGGACAGTCCCACGCGCGCGAGTAGCGCGACGGCGCTGCGGTAGCGCTCATGGCGCGTGCCATCCAGCGCGAACGCCGCGTTCTGCCACGTCCGCAGGTGCGGAAACAACGCGTAACCTTGCGGCAGATAACCTACCGGTCGCGCCTGCGGCGGCCGGCCATGCCACGGAGTACCTTGCGCCGGAAGCAGGCCTGCGATGGCCTTGAGCAGACTGGTCTTGCCGGAGCCTGAAACCCCGAGCAGCGCGGTGAATCCGTCGACCTCGAGCATTGCGTCCAGCGGCAAGGGGTGCGCGAGGCGACAGCGAATCTTCATGTTCAGTACGCCAACTGCCGGCGGGACACCAGCCCCATTGCCAGCGGCAACGGCAGTGCGACGACGAAGAACAGCCACAGCAGCGGATACACTGCGACAAGGCCACCGTCCTGCAGGTCGACCCACAGCTTGACGGGAATGCCGTGCGGAAAATACGCGATGATGAGGACAATGCCGAATTCGCCCATTGCCCGAACCCACGCCAGCGCCAGACCGGACGCAAGACCGAGAGCGGACAGCGGTGCGCTCACGCGCCAAAACACCTGCCAGGGCCCACGCCCGAGCGTCGCCGCGATCTGCTCCAGCTCGTGCGGCACGCCTTCGAAGGCGGCCCTCGCGGTCACCACGTAATACGGCGCCGCGGCATAGACCTGCGCCAGCACGAAGGCCTGCGGGCTGTTGGTCAACTCCAGTCCAAGCTGGCGCAAGGGTTGACCGGCCCAGCCATAAGGACCGAACAACAACACCAGCATCAACCCCATGACCAGCGGCGGCGCCAACAGCGGCAGCAACGTCAACGCATCCACGACCACCTTGCCGCGAAACCGCGAGCGTGCCAGCCACCACGCCAGCGGTGTGCCCAGCACAACGACGATGAGCAGCGCGATCAGGGTGTAACCCACCGAGACCGCCAGCGCGCGGCCATCGCCCGACTGCAGGTGCAGCGCGAGCCACGGTGTGGTGAACAGCAAGCTGGCGAAGGGCAGCACCAGCAGCGCCAATGCCAGCGCGCCGGCCATCGGTACCCAACTCAGCGCTCTACCGGATCCGCTTCGCATTGCGCACGCTCACTTCACGGGCTGGAGTGCTTCGCCTTTCGGCTTGCTGTAACCGTAGTCGGCCAGCAGTTTCTGCCCGGCGGCACTTTGCAGGAACGCGACGAATTGCGCGGCCTGCTTCGGGTGGGGCGCATTCTTGAGCACGCCCGCGTAGAACACCAGCGGTTGGACCTTGACGGTTTCGGTTTTGCCGTCGCCCTTTTTTAACTTGAAGCCGGCGTGGCGGTACCACGTACCCGCCATCGCCGGATTGCTGAGGTTGATCTCATCCGGCAGCGTGATGTACGACAGGTGATGCGAAACCACCGCGCTCAGGTAACCCGAAGACGCATCCAGTTGTCCGGACTCCAGCCGCGACAGCAACGACGGTTCGGAGAAAATCTGCCGCGGGTTGTCGATCGGACCGAGAATCTTTTCGACCAGACCTGGTTGCTTGTAGTAGCGCTGCGCGAGTTGCATCGTCAACACGATGTTGCGGCCCTGTGGGTCGGTGGCCGGATCGGTGCGACCGAAACGCAGCCCTTTGCGTTCCAGCACCTTGTACCAAGGCGTCCCGGCCTTGGTTGCTGTCGCGAAATCCTTGGCGAAACGACTTTTCGGGCTGTAGGCGATGACCATCTGCGTACTCGCCACCGGCGCCGCCGCGCCCATCAATCCGGCCTGCTGCACGACCTTGACCGGTCCCGGCGTGATGGCGATGAAGACATCGGCGCGCAACTGCCCCGCGGCGATCAGCCGCGCCAGGCCGTAAGAACCCTGGCCAATACCTCGAAAGGTGGTCGCGTGGTTTGCGTCGAACGCCGGTCCCAGGGCCTTGTCCATCACGGCGCCCATGGAACCCGCATAGGCCACGGTCAGCGGCGTCGCCGATCGCACCGTGGGCGCAACGGCGAGCGTTATGGCAAAACCCAATAGCGTCAGGCAAAGTAGCCACCCTTTTCTCTCCACGATCACACCTTCTGGTTCCCTGCTTGGACATTCGCACGCGTCGGCGGTACGCCGGCGCGATACGTTTCTTTCAGGCCAGTACGGCCAACACGACGTGCGATGCCTTGACCAATGCGCACGCATGCGCGCCCGGTTTCAGCCCCAATTCGCGCGCGCTCTCGATGGTGACGATAGCTGTCATGCGCTTGCCGCCCGCGAGCTTGAGCGTGATCTCGCTGTTCACCGTGCCTTCGTGCACGGTCTCCACCTTCCCGCACAGGCGATTGCGGGCGCTGGTGCGCACGTTGGCGGACGCGGCGAGGATCACCCATGACGCCTTGACCAGTGCATAAGCCGCCACGCCCCGTTTGAGCGCGAGATTCTCGACGCTGGCGTTGGTGATGATCGCCACCAACTCGTCGCCACCACCGAGATCCAGCACCACTGCGCTGTTGACGGCGCCCTTGGTGATTTTTTTTACCTTGCCGGCCAACTCGTTGCGCGCGCTTGTCTGCATACCCAATCTCCGCATCACTTCCTGGAAGCGATCGAAGCCCGCCACGCCACGGCCGAGGCGGGCCAGAAAGCCCTCGAATTGCGCTTCGGCTGCGCGATACACCTCGACCAGCTTCAAGCCGCGCGCCGTCAGTTGCGTGCCACCGCCGTGGCGTCCGCCGACATTGCGCGCCACCAGCGGTCCTTCGGCGAGATTGTCCATGGCGTCGACCGCATCCCAGGCGGCTTTGTAGCTCATGCCCACGTCACGCGCCGCCTGACTGATCGAGCCGCTCACGGCAATCCGTTCCAGCAGCACGATGCGCTTGCGACCCAGTGAGCCCCGTCCGGATACGGCCAGAAACAGGGAGCCGTCGACGTCAAGCGTGCGCTGTCTTGCCATCCGCGTCATATGGCGAAGTATATAGCGAATATGCAACGCTGCGAGACGACGAGGCATGCGGACCCGCGTGAGCGCGCAGTCGTGCCGTTGGCCCAGGTAATGCTTGTCCGTGACTTGCTCCAGCCACTCGACCGCCTTGCGGTCTCGGGATTCCTGGAACGCCCCGTCACGCCTGTATCAACCTGCGCCTGCCCACGCGCGGCGGCTTGTACGCGTGGGCATTCTGGAACGGCCGGCGCAAGTCGAACGTGCATGTCGAGGGTCAGCTCGTCTTCAATCGGTCCGCGCAGATGGATCGTGATTCGGTTCCCTGTTCCGCACATTCTTGGCGAGTTCTCCCAAGGCACCCGTTGCGCTTGAGGGCTACTTGCAGGCACGCTAACGTTGCCCGGTTCACTGCTGTTATCGGGGAGCGACGATGAATCTTCACCTTGCCGCTTGCGCGTTTGCGTTGGTCTTGAGTTCGGGAGTCGCCATGGCCGCGTCACATCCTTTCAATGCGCACGACCTTGCGATGATGGATCGGGTTTCCGATCCACACCTGTCGCCGAGCGGCGGCGCGGTTGCCTTCACCGTACGCAGCACCGACTGGGATGCCAACAAGGGTGAGACCAGTATCTGGCTGCTCGATCTTTCGCATGGCAACGCCGAGCCGCGACGAATCACCGACCCGAAATCGGGTGCCAACAGTCCGGTGTTTTCGCCGGACGGCAAGACGCTGTACTTCCTCGCGACGGACAAGGATTCGACCCAGTTGTGGAAAGCGCCGGTTGCGGGCGGTGCGCCGTCGCAAGTGACGCATCTGCCGCTCGACGTCGACAATTTCAAGCTGTCGCCGGATGGCAGGTCGCTGCTGTTTTCGGTGCAGATGTTCGAGGATTGCGCGACGCTCGAATGCACGCGCGAAAAGCTGGATGCGCAGAAAAAGGTCAAGGCGACAGGTCGCTTGTATCACCGCCTGTTCGTGCGGCATTGGAATGCATGGTCCGATCATCGGCGCGGGCAATTGTTCGTGATGCCGTTGGATGGTTCATCCAAACCGATCCTGCTGACGAGAGGCATCGACGGCGACGTGCCCAGCAAGCCTTACGGTGACAACACCGAATACGCATTCTCGCCGGACGGCAAGACGGTTTATTTCGACGTGCGCATCGCCGGCAAGACCGAACCGTGGTCCACCAATTTCGATGTCTATTCGGTGCCCGCCGACGGCTCGGCCACGCCTCGCAACTTGACTGCGCAGGACCAGGCCTGGGATGCGTATCCATTGCCTTCGTTCGAT
>JBOHYW010000033.1:0-24904 GCA_050738155.1 Rhodanobacteraceae bacterium | reverse complement strand
GTTCACCTGCCTTATACCGTAGGCCGGCTCAAGACCGAAGGTCGGAGCCGGCAGGGCGATCGTGACCTTACCATCTGCCGGTTCCGTCGCTGCGCTCCTTGAACCGGCCTACGCGCCTTAGCGCGCCCGCACGCTGCCGCAAAACAGCAGCGTAGGCCGGCTCAAGACCGAAGGTCGGAGCCGGCATCGCAATCACACCCGAGGATCGGACCCGGGCATCGCGATCGCAGCCGCTCCCATTTGCCGGTTCCGTTGCTGCGCTCCTTGAACCGGCCTACCTGTCTTCCGTGTTCACCTGCCTTGCAGCATTGCATTGCTACGCTCCGATCATGGCAGGACGCCGTGCCCCCAAGCTTGCCGCCTATCGGCGCAAGCGTCGCTTCGAAAAAACGCCGGAGCCGGCCACGACCCCGCGCCGGCGACAATCGCGCAAGGCGACTGAACACACCCGCAAATTCGTGATCCACCTGCACCACGCGCGTCGGCGGCATTTCGACCTGCGCCTGCAAACCGGCAACGTGTTGCGGAGCTGGGCGGTGCCGAAAGGTCCATCGCGCGATCCCGCGGCCAAGCGCCTGGCAATCGAAGTCGAAGACCACCCACTGAGCTACGCGAATTTCGAAGGCAACATCCCGGAAGGACATTACGGCGCGGGCGAGGTCGCGATCTGGGACGAAGGCACCTGGAGTACGCCCGACTCGATCGAGCCGCAGATCGAAAAGGGCCATCTCCGATTCGAACTGCACGGCGCACGCCTGCACGGCCACTGGTCGCTGGTACGCACGCGCCTGAAGGGCAAGCAACCGCAGTGGTTGCTGATCAAGTCCGACGATGCATTCGCCATGGCCGACGATGTCGCCGATGACGTGCCACTGTCGGAATGGGAAGCGCGACAAACCCCCAAAGAATCATTGCCGCAAAAGCGGAACGGCGCAGACAGGACGCCGAAGTCGAACGCCGTCGGCAGCCCAAAGGGCCGGCTGCAGGATGCCCCCGGTAAATCCAGAAAATCTTCCAAAGCCAAGGCACTGGATCCCGGATCGCCGCTTCACGGTGTCCGGGATGACGAGGCTGTCGAATTGCCCGGCATCGATGACTTCGAATTCCAGCTCGCGCGTCTGCATCAAGTCGCGCCCGAGGGCGATGGCTGGTTGCACGAGGTGAAATTCGACGGCTACCGCATGCTGGCACGACGCAATGGCAACAATCTGCAATTGCTGTCGCGCAATCGCTTGGACTGGACGCAGAAGTTGCCCGCCGTCGCCAAGGCGATTCGCGCATTGAAGTGCCGCGCCTGCGTGCTGGATGGAGAACTAGTGGTATTCGACGAACACGGCCACTCGCGCTTCGATCTGCTGCAACAGGAATTCAACCGTGCCGAATCGCATGCGGTGCGCTACGCGGTATTCGATCTGCCGTGGCTGGACGGTGACGACCTGCGTGCCGCTCCGTTGCACGAGCGCAAGGCCGCACTCCGGCGCCTTTTGAAATCCGCCGGCGACGAATTGCTGTTTTCCGATTTCATTCGCGGCAACGGTGCACTCGCCTACCAAGAAGCATGCAAGGCCGGGCTTGAGGGCATCATCAGCAAGGCAGCCGATGCGCCATACCGTGGCGGTCGCGGCAACGCCTGGCGCAAGTTGAAATGCATCGATTCCGATGAATTCGTGATCGTCGGCTACACCCCCGGCAAGGGTTCGCGCGGCCCACTCGGCGCATTGCTGCTGGCCGAACCGCAAGACAAGAACTGGCGTTACGTTGGTCGCGTCGGCACCGGCATGGACGACGCGACCTTGCAACACCTGCACGTGCTGCTGAAACCGGCTCGCACCGCGCCGAAGTTGATCGATCCGCCCGACGCCAAGCAATTGCGCGGCGCCAAGCCGATTTGGGTACAGCCACGCCAGGTAGCGGAAATTTCGTTCCGCGGCCGCACCGGCGACGACCTGCTGCGCCAGGCCAGTTTCAAGGGCCTCAGACCCGACAAATCGCCGGCCGACTTGCGCGACAGTGACCGATCACAAGGAGGACGCCCGATGCCCAGCAAATCCGCCGCCGCTTCCGAAGTCGACGTCAGGCTCACCCACCCGGATCGCGTATTGATCGAAAAACCGCGGGTCAGCAAGCGCGACCTGGCCGAATTCTATTCCGGCATTGCCGAACACCTGTTGCCCGGCATGACCGGGCGACCGCTGTCGTTGGTGAGGTGCCCGGAAGGCTCCGGAGAGGAATGTTTCTACCAGAAGCACCCGATGGCCGGCATGCCGGAAGCCGTCCACGTCGGCGATGCGCGCGAGCTGCGCGGCAAGCAAAACGAGTTCGTCTTCGTGGACGACATCGACGGTGTGCTGGGGCTGGTGCAGATGAACGTGATCGAGTTCCATCCGTGGGGATCGACCATCGACGATCTCGAACATCCTGATCGGCTGGTATTCGACCTCGATCCCGATAGCGGCGTCGCCTGGCCACGCGTCCGGAGTGCCGCCAAGCTGTTGCGCGAGCGGCTGCAGGCGGTCGGCCTGACAAGTTTCCTGCGCACCACCGGCGGCAAGGGCTTGCATGTGGTGGTGCCGTTGAACCCGCGTCCGGATTGGGAAAACGCCAAGGCGTTCGCGCACGCGTTGGCGCGCACGCTGGAGCAGGAAGCGCCGGAACAATACGTGTCGGCGGCGACCAAAACCCGCCGCAAGAACCGGATCTTCATCGACTACCTGCGCAACGCGCGTGGCGCCACCGCAGTCGCCTCGTATTGCGTACGCGCGCGACCGGGCGCAGGCGTTGCCACGCCTTTGCGCTGGGAAGAACTGTCACGCCTGCGCTCGGGCGCGCAATACACCATCAGCAATATCAAGCGTCGGCTGAAATCAATGAAACAGGACCCGTGGCAAGGCTTCGACGAGGTGCGCCAAGCCCTGCCCAAAACGTAGAAGCGTAGGCCGGCTCAAGGCCGAAGGCCGGAGCCGGCGGAATGCGTTCGCCGATGGTTCGCCGGTTCCGCCGATGGTTCGCCGGTTCCGTCGCTGCGCTCCTTGAACCGGCCTACAACTCGCCCAAAAATAGAGGCCGAAGGTAACCCGCCGTGATCAGTAGGCCGGATCAAGCCGCGCAGCGGTGGATCCGGCGCCACGCGCCTTGATCCACCCTACGCGACATCCAAAGGAGCACGACATGCCACGACCCATCTGGAACGGAACCATCAGCTTCGGCCTTTTGAACATTCCGGTGCAACTGATGCCGGGCGAGCGCCATACCGACCTGCATTTCCGCATGCTCGACTCGCGCAACCACGCACGCATCCGTTACGAGCGCATCAACGAGGAAACCGGCGAGGAAGTGCCGTGGAAGGAAATCGTCAAGGCCTTCGAATACGACAAGGGCAACTACGTGGTGATCGAGAAAGAGGACTTCGCGAAAGCCGCGCCGGAGGCGAACGAGTCGGTCGACATCAAGGCTTTCGTCGATCCGGAATCGATCGGTGCCGAATACTTCGACAAGCCGTATTACCTGCTGCCGACGAAGAAGGCCGAGAAAGGTTACGTGCTGCTGCGGGAAACCCTGAAGCATCTCAAGACCGCCGCACTGGCACGGGTGGTGATCCGCACCCGCGAACACCTCGCGCTGTTGATGCCGCGCGACGACGCGTTGCTGCTGATGCTGCTGCGCTACCCGCAGGAGCTGGTACCCGCCGACGAATACGCGTTCCCGGACAAGAAACCGAGCGCCTACCGCGTCGGCAAGGCCGAACTCGACATGGCCGAAACGCTGGTGAAATCGATGATCCAGGCGTGGCAGCCCGCGGACTATCATGATGACTTTCGCGAGCGGCTGACCAAGGTCATCGAATCACGCGTCAAGGCCAAGGGCAAGACGATCAAGCATCCGGCCGACGAGACCGCAATGCCGAAAAATGCTTCCACCAACGTGGTCGATTTCATGTCGCTGCTGAAGAAGAGCATCGACAGCAAGCAAAGGACGCCAGCCAAGTCGACCAAGTCATCGCCGCGCAAAAGCGCGCAGCGGGCGCGCCCGCGCAGCTCCACCGGCACACGCAAACGCAAGCAGTCGTGACAGTGCGCGCTGGATCAGTATTCGGATTGTCCCCGGCACAGGACGCGCGCATTTCGACGCAGTCACGGTCGCAACAGCGTGGACATTGGCGCCAAACGCGCGATGAAGGTTACTGTCGAATCCCCCCGGGGTGCCGCGTGGCGTTCGTCCATGCACCGCGCGGCACCCAGCACGGCAGCCGCCGTGCGTGACAAAAAATTACTGCGCTTTCTTGATCGTGAAGCCCGAGAATCCGGCGCCCACGTTCCAGCCTTGACCGGTGCCGCTCAATGCCAGCGACACGTCGCCCTTGGTCATGGCGGCGGCGCGCGACGAACCGACCACCCCCGCGTGTGCGTGGGCCGTCGCGTAGGTACCAAGTACGTCATTGATATTGCTGATGTGACTGAACTTGCCGTGGCCATCGGTGAGCTTGTATTTGCCGACGGTCAAGCCGCCGCCCTTGGCGCTGATGTCGACGTTCATCGACTGGCCATTGCTGCAGGTTACGGTGCCGTGACCGCTTGCGGTCGAATAGATGACCGACCAGCCCGACAGGTCGAACGTCATCTTGCACTTCATCGTGTCTGCCGCATGCGCACCGGGCGTTGCCAACGCGCCCAACGGCAATAGCGCCAGTGCTACCCACAATGCCTTGCTGTTCATCGTGCTCTCCTTGCTGGTGAAATCCAGAACCAATCATGAATGCGCATTGCTGAATATGCCGAGAATCAGGTTTGTTTTGTGTACTGACAATGAATTTTTTAATTTCATGCAATGCATGACCATCGTCCTTCCGTAAATATTCGAGCATACTCGCAGGGCGGAACCCGCAGGGCGGAACCCGCAAAGCGGTGTCCGCCAATCGGTTTGCGTACCGTGATTGTTCGGCGGAAGCAGCTGCGCCGATTCCGCACTGCGTATGATCATCACGAATCAAAAATCAAAACGCCGTGATGCCGCGTTCACGCCCCCACACCACGACTTCGCTGCGGCGCCTCACATCGGCCTTGCCGTAAATGTTGGAAAGGTGATTGCGCAGGGTGTTCCGCGAAATCCCCAGTTCTGCTGCGATATGCGCATCATCGCGCCCCTCGCACACCCGTTTCAGGACCTGGCGTTCGCGGGTGGTCAGGTGCTCGAGTCCCGAACCCGCGGTGGACGAGCGCAAGCGCGCCAGCCGCTCCATCACCGCGCCACTGAACCATTGCATGTCGTCACGAATGACCGCGTCGATCGCGAAAGCGAGATCCACATTGCGCCAGCCCTGCAACCGGCGTTCAAGGAACAGATGCAGGCTGGCATGCGCACCGCCGTGGATCACCGGCAACGATACCCTCGTCATCGCAACGGTGGTGCCATCGTGCCTGCGCAGCAGCACCCCGCGATCAGCCGGCAACCCGCCGTTGTCGCGGGATGCGATGACCAGGTCATCGATCGCGCACCCCGTCATCTCGGCACGGGCATTGCCGACCAGTTGTTCAAAACGCCGATTAACCGCAATGCAGCGCGTGTCGCGCACCTGACAGAGCAGCGCCGCCACCGGGAATTCATCCAGATTGAACGTACATTCAAGACTCTCCACCTTGAAACCAGCTGGTGTTTCTTTGCCAAGCATGTCGTAAGCAGCCCTCACCTTCATCGCAACGATCGTGTTACTGAATAACTACTGGTATTGCCGTACCAGTGGTACTGGGGCGCGTGCATCTTCTTCCCATAAGTGACCTGTCGTAATGTTGGTATCGGCGCGTAATGATGCGGATTCGCGTCCCGTGTTTTCTGACTCGAGGTAAAAATCGTGAACAAGGACAGAATTGCAGGCCAATGGAAGCAGTTGCAGGGAAGAATGAAACAGCAGTGGGGAAAACTCACCGACGACGATTTCTCGGTCGCCGATGGCAATACCGACTATCTGGTCGGCAAGGTACAGGAACGCTACGGCATCGCGCGCGACGAAGCGGAAGCCCAGGTCCGGGAGTTTTCATCCGGTCTGTGACGTTCCGCTCGAACGATGGCGTGCGGATCACCAACTCCACGGCGGGCTTCGTGCCCGCCTTTTGAAGGATCAATGTCATGCTCTACTACGCCGTTGTTTTCCTGATCATCGCGATCATCGCCGGATTCCTGGGATTCTTCGGCATTGCCGGACTGGCGGCCGTGATTGCGAAGATCCTGTTCGTCATCTTCATCATCCTGTTCATCCTGTCGCTGATCTTTGGCCGGGGACGGCGACGGTTGTGACGCTCCGAATTGAATGCCGGTCGCCTGCACACAGGCTCCTGCCTTCGGCATTCCTCGCCGCAGGAGCGGGCGTGCTCATTCCTTGCCGCAGGAGCGAGCGTGCTCGCGACAAAGGCCGCGGCCCGAAGTTGTGCGCCGGTCGCGCTCGCGAGCGCTCCTACAGAGGTGCTTCAACCGTGGCCATGCTCCATCTGTTTCCTCATCTTGGCTACCTCGCTGTTTGAAACCGCGCTGGCATGATTGCCCCAGGCGTTGCGGATGTAGGTCAGCAACGCCGCGATCTGCGCGTCATCCAGCTTGTCGTTGAACGCAGGCATCTTGAGTCCGGTCGGCCTGGATTGCGTTGCCGGCACGTCGGCGCCACCCAGCACCACCCGAATCAGGGTGTCGGCGTTGGCCGCCTGTATTGCCGAACTTCCTTTCAACGGCGGGAATACGCGCGCCAGGCCTTGTCCGTGGTCCATGTGGCAGGCGGTGCAATCATCGGCGTATACGTCGCCGCCGAGCGTCATGAGGTTCTTGTCGGGCCGACCGGTTTGCTCCCCGGATTTCGGATGCGGCTGGGCTTTCAGGTAGGTCGCGATCGCGTGCAGGTCCGCATCGCTCAGATATTGGGTGGAATTGGTGACCACTTCGGCCATCGGCCCCGCTGCGGAAGACTTGTCGTTGGAACCGGTCTTCAAGTACCCGACGATCTCGTTTGCCGACCAGCCGCCCAGCCCGTCGCGCAGGCCGCCGGTCAACGCCGGCGCAAACGCGTGTTCGGCGTGGCCGCCGTGCAACGCGTCGCTCTGCTTGACAGCGCCCGCGAAGTTCTTGGGCGAATGGCAGGCGCCACAATGGCCCAAGCCTCGCACCAGGTACGCGCCGCGATTCCATGCGGCGGATTCTTTCGGGTCGCCCTTGAAGGTGCCTTCATCGAAGTACAGTTTGTTCCAGACCGCCATCGTGCTGCGCATGCTGAAAGGCCACGGCAGCTCGGTTGGCAGGTTGCGCTGGCGCACCGGTGGCAGCGTGCCGAGGTATGCCTTGATGTCGCGTACGTCGTTGCTGGTGACCTTGGTGTACCACGGGTACGGAAACGCCGGGTACAAATGATGCCCGTCGCGCGCCGTACCGGTATGCATCGCATGGTAGAAATCGGCCTCGCTCCACTTGCCGATCCCGGTCGCGGGATCAGGCGTGATGTTGGTGGAATAGATGATCCCGAACGGCGTCGGCACCGCGCGCCCACCCGCGAATGGCTTGCCGCCCGGCGCGGTATGGCAAGCCTTGCAGTCGCCGGCCTTGACGAGATAGCGACCGTGCTGGATCGCTGCATAACCCGGCAAATCGTGCGCCGGCAGCACCGTGGTGAAGTCGTTCTGCCCGGCCGTGTGATTGCCCGCACACGCCGCCAGCATGCCCGCCGCAAGCACGCCTGCACCCAGAGCGACGTGACGGATGGCGTGATTCATGACGACATGCCGATCACGCCTGCACCAACGGCCCTGGATGCTTCAAATATCGGTTCTTGATCGCGTCGACCGCCCAATACGTCAACGCGCCCACAGTGCCGGTCGGGTTGTAGCCGGCGTTTTGCGGAAACACCGACGAACCCATCACGAACAGGTTCGGCACATCCCATGATTGCAGGTAACGATTGACGACGCTGGTCGACGGATCGTTGCCCATCGCCGCACCGCCGGTGTTGTGGGTGGTCTGGTAGGGGATGATCGAGTAATGGCCCTGGCGCGGTTTGGCGTGGTACGAACGCGGTTGCATCGCTTTCGCGATCACGGTTGCCTTGTCGGTCAGGAAGTCCGACATCGCGTGTTCGTTGCGATGGAAATCGAAGGTCATGCGCAGCAACGGATTGCCGTAGGCATCCTGGTAGGTGGGGTCGAGATCGAGGTACGAGTCGCGGTAGCTCATCACGCTGCCGTGGGTGGCGATGCTCGCGGCTTTCAGGTAATTCTCGGCCATCGCCTGCTTCCAGCCCGCGCCCCACTTGGGCGTGCCTTCCGGCAGGTAGTGCTGCAGGATCGGTCGACCGCCGGTGCTCCACATGGCGATGTAACCGCCACCGATGAAGCCATGCGGCGCATGATCGAAATTATCGCCGTTGAAGTCATCGACGATCTGTCCGAGCGCCCCCGCACCCATGAATGGATTGAGGTTTTCGTTCAAGAACACGTCGACCGCCGAAGTGATCTGGTAGGCATAGTTGCGTCCGACCACGCCGGCGTTGGCGACCGGGTCGTACGGTCGACCGATCTTCGAGACCAGCAACAGATGCACGTTGTGTTGCGCGAAGGCGCACGAGATAACGATTTGCGCGGGCTGTTCGAACTCGCGGCCTTGCACGTCGACATAGGTGACTCCGGTGGCGTGCTTGCCGGTTGAATCCAGATTGATGCGGGTGACTTCGCATTGCGTGCGATAAGAGAAATTGTCCTTCTTCAGCAGCACCGGAAAGATGGTGGTCTGCGGCGAGGACTTGGAATAGTTGCCACAACCGAACCATTCGCAGAACCCGCAATAGGTGCACTGCCCCATCTGCACGCCGTAGATGTTCTTGTACGGACGCGAGGTATTCGACGCGGGTGCCGGAAACGGGTGGAAGCCGACCTGCTTGGCCGCCTTGTCGAACAACACCGAAGCGTACGAACGTTTCAGTGGCGGATTGGGATAGCCGCGCTGACGCGGGCCTTCGAACGGATTGCCGCCCGGCTGGACCACGCCGAGGATGTTGCCGGCCTGCCCAGAGACGCCGTTCAAGTAATCGAAACGGTCGTAGTACGGCTCCAGTTCCTCGTAGGTGACACCCCAATCCTGGATGGTCATGCCATCCGGAATGAATTTCTTCCCATATAGCTGTTCGGTGTGCGTGCGGATGACGAAATCCTGGGGCAGGAACCGCCAGTGCTGGCCGTTCCAGTGCACCGCGGCGCCGCCGGCGCCAGACGAGGGGCGGAACGAGCCGAGCTTGCGCATCGGCAACGCGGTTTGATCGATGGAATTGCGAAACGTCAGCGTCTCGCGCTTGGGCTCCTCGAACAGGCCGTTGCGCACCGCATAACGCAATTCGTCCTGGATCGTGGCGGTCGAAAAATCCGGCACCGTGTCGCGGAATCCGCCACGCTCCAGCGCCAGCACTTCCAGCCCTGCCTCGGTGAGTTCCTGGGCGAGGATCGACGCGGTCAGGCCGAAACCGACCAACACCACGTCCACTTCCGGCAACTTTTTCGCCACCTCAGCCTCCGTTCCGATGCAGGTTGCCGCGGCCACGCAGCCCCACGGTCGGCATCTTGAAAGGCTTGCCAAACTGTTCGATCTCGGCGACGTAGTTGTAACGTGGCCCAGGAAAACCGATCAGCTTCCAGCCGGCGAAGTCGCGATTGCCACCGTACATCGGATCGGCCAGATAGCCCTGCTGGGTGTTGTTCCACAGAATCTTGAAAAACGCCTTGGCCGGCACGTTGGGCAAGTCTATGCCGCCGGTTTCGAGACCGTGCAACACGCTGTCCTGGTCATTCGGCGACAAGGCTTCGAAGTTTTTGCGATATTTGTGGCGGCAATACGTTTCGATGTCGCGGATGGCCGCGTGGTACATCTCGGCAGGGGTCAATTTCGATTGATAGCCTTGTTGCTTGGTGCCCTTTTTCCAGGGACCGCGCAGGTACCACGTTTGCGCCAGCCCAAAGGGGCCGGCCAACTGACGATCGATGAAGGTGACGACGCCGGCTTCGCGCGCGCCCGCACCCAAACTGTCAGCCGGGATCAGCCGTTCGACCGCCGCGTCCAGGAAGCGCTTTTCGCTGGCGTCGAGGCTGCTGCCCGGTGCATTGGCGGCATCGAGTTCGGCATGCGGTCGCTCGGTGCCGCAACCGAGCAAGGCCACCCCGGGAACGGCGAGGGCCATGCCCTGCAGGAAACGTCTGCGCAAAACGGTTCGGTTTTGATCGGGCTTGCTCATGCAATTTTCCAATTCACTCCGCGTCATTCCAGCCGGGATAAGGTTCGACGTTGAGCAGCGCCGCCAAATGCGCGGCGTTGCTCGCGAGCAGCTCGGTGACCGTCGCCACCTTGTCCGGTGCCGTAGCCAGATCGAGATAGTTGGTGCTGCCCATCGCCTCCCCCACCCAATAGGTTGCGCCCGCGGCTGGAATGGTGAACCCCACGTCGGCCAGCGCCTGGTACAACTCCGCGGTAACGTGATGCGCGCCATCCTCGTTGCCGACCACCGCGACCACGGCTACGTGTCCGTAGGTCGGGTAGCGACCGCGCGGGTCTGCTTCGCCAAGGAAAGCATCCATGCGTTCCAGCACGCGCTTGGCGACGCTGCTCGGCTGGCCCAACCAGATGGGCGTGCCCAGCACCAGGATGTCGGCATCGAGAATCTGCTTGCGCAGTTCGGGCCATGCGTCGCCCTCGCCTTCATCGGTCTCGACGCCGGGTTTGATGGCGTGCGCGACCGCGCGCGTGCCGGTGGTCTGCACGCCGTAGCGCTGCATCGCCCTGGATACTTCGTCCAGCAATTTCTGGGTCGATGACGTCTCCGGCCACGGCTTCAAGGTGCAATTGAGGCTGAAGGCGGACAGGCTCACGATGTTTCCGTGCCGGCACTGCGATCACGTGATCGCATGCAGCAATTCTTCCTTGCGCCCGTGCAACTGTTCGCCCAGCGTCTCGAGCTGATGTTTGTCCATCAGCTTGCGCGCGCGTTTGAACATCTCGCCCTCTTCTTCCTTGATGTGGTGTTCGACCAATTCCTTCAGCACCTTGGCACGACCACTGAATTTTTCCGACCCCACCGGCGTCGCAACCAGATCCGGCACCACCAGATCGCCGACCGCGTGGTGTTCCTCCAGCGCCTCGAAATACAGGCGCTCGTCATCCTTGCTCTCAGCCGCCGAGCGGAACGCGGGATAGAAGATTTCGTCCTCGAGCATGGTGTGGATTTCCAGCTCGCGCTTGATCTGTTCGGCCAATTGCGCGCGCTTTTTCGACGCACGTGCGGTGGTCGCCACAAGCTCCTCCAGAAGTTTCTTGACGGTATCGTGGTCCTTGCTCAACAACTTGATCGCATCCATGGTCTTTCCGTGTGTTTCCTGGGTGATTGTTCAGAATCCGTCCGTGGTCAGGCCAGCATCCTGACCTGCGGTTCGCGCCCCCACTGCCGCGTGCCCGCCGCGGCGATGAAGTTGTCGATGTTGGCGGCATCGATCACGCCCGCGTCTTCATCGATGCCGGCCCGCTCCAGCAGCGCACGCGCGCCAGCATCGAAGGCGATGGCTTTCAGATGCCCGAACGCATCGCGGACAAAATCGACCGCTGCCGAATCGTGCACCAGTTGTGCGCCGGCTTCATCCGACAGGACCACCGCCACCGCGTCGAACAACACCGACGGCGTGCCGGCGAGTTGGCCGCCGGCCGCGAGATGCTTGCCATCCGACAGATCGGCACCGCCGACTTTCGGCGCAACGATGGTGGTCCGCGCGCCGGCAGCTTTCACCGCTTTGCGCAGCGCATCGATCGCGGCGGCGTCGGAGCCATCGTGCACCAGCACGCCGACCACGCGGCCTTCCAGCGTGTGTTTCATCTTGCCGATGAGCTGCACGGCGGGCGACACGGGGCGATCCTGCGCTGGAATGGCCGCGGGTTGCGGCGGCGGAAACGTCTGCAGCGCCAGGCCATCGGCCACGCGGTGTGCCAGGTCTTCATCGACATTGCGCAGGTGGCCGACCATGGCTTCACGCACGTGCAGGGCCTCGCATTTGGACAACTCGAACACGAACGCGGACGCGATGTGTGCCTGTTCCGGTCTGGTCTGGCTCAGGTAGAACTGGCGCGCCTGCGAGTAATGATCGGCGAAGCTTTCCGCGCGGATGCGGCCCTTGGCACCATCATCGGCAGGTTCGGCAAAGCTGCGGAAACCGTCGCGCGCGGCGCGCGGCGATTGCTCGTCGAGCGAGTTCGGCTCGTAGGCGGTACGCCCCGCTTGCGGCAGCATCTGCATGTGGGCATCGCGTTGCTGGTTGACGTAGGGGCACTTCGGCGCGTTGATCGGCAACTGGTAAAAATTCGGCGAACCCAGCCGCTTCAGTTGCGTATCGAGGTACGAGAACAACCGCCCCTGCAACAGTGGATCGTTGGAGAAGTCGATGCCGGGCACGATGTTGGCGGGGCAATAGGCGACCTGCTCGGTCTCGGCAAAGAAATTGTCGGGCCAGCGATCGAGCACCATGTGCCCGATCACGGTCAGCGGTACCAGTTCTTCCGGAATGATCTTGGTGGCGTCGAGATGGTCGAAAGGAAATTCGGCGGCTTGCTCCTCGCTGAACAGTTGCACGGCGAACTCCCATTCCGGAAAGTTTCCGGACTGGATCGCCTCGAACAGGTCGCGTCGATGGTAGTCGGGGTCGGCGCCGGCCACTTTCACCGCCTCGTCCCACACGTGCGACTGCAGCCCGAGTTTCGGGCGCCAATGGAACTTCACGAAGGTGCTCTCGCCCTTCTCGTTCAACAAGCGGAAGCTGTGGATGCCGAACGCTTCGATCATGCGCAGCGAGCGCGGTATCGCGCGGTCGCTCATCGCCCACATCACCACGTGCATGGCTTCGGGTGTGAGCGAGATGTAGTCCCAGAAGGTGTCGTGCGCCGTGGCCGCTTGCGGGAACGCACGATCGGGTTCCATCTTCACCGCGTGCACGAGGTCGGGAAACTTCATGGCGTCCTGGATGAAGAACACCGGGATGTTGTTGCCGACCAGGTCCCAGTTGCCCTGCTTGGTATAGAACTTCACCGCGAAGCCGCGGATATCGCGTGGGGTATCGATCGAACCGGCGCCGCCGACGACGGTGGAAATGCGGGTGAATACCGGGGTCCGTTCGCCGACTTCGGTGAGGATCTTCGCGGTAGTGTATTGCCCGAGGGATCGGGTCAGCTCGAAGTAGCCGTGCGCGGCTGAAGCACGCGCGTGGACCACGCGCTCGGGAATGCGCTCGTGGTCGAAGTGGGTGATCTTTTCGCGCAGCACGAAATCTTCCAGCAGCGTCGGCCCGCGCGCCCACGTGCGCAGCGAATTCTGGTTGTCCGAAATCGGCGCGCCCTGGTCGGTAGTCATCGCCGGGTGATCAGCGGCGGCCATCCTTTGCAGCTCGTCGCCGTTGCCGCGTTGGTCGAGGTTCGCTGCCTGCCTGGATTGTTTTCCCTTTGTCATTGCACCTTTCCATCCATGGGCGTTGGCGCCGCCCGCGTGTTCAATGTGGCGTGGCCGTGCCTTTCAGCAAAACGGCACTGCTTTTGCGATCGCCCGACTCGGCGATGTTGCTCATCGCGATGAAGCCCACCAGCCGCTGCTCGCGATCGACGACCGGCACGCGGCGAATCTTCAGCCCGGCCATGTTGCGCGCGATTGCCTCGACGTCGTCGTTCTCGAAACAGTAGTGCACCGTGTCGCTCATGATTTCGCGCACCGGCGTGTCGGGGCCCTTGTCGCTGGCAATCGCCCGGACCGCGATGTCGCGATCGGTGAGAATCCCAACCAACTTGTCGTCGGAACCTATCGCGACGCTGCCTACGTCCTTGTCGCGCATCAACGCTGCCGCGTGTGCGATGGTTTGTTCGGGCGCGATGACGTGGACACCGCGCGTCATCACATCGCTTGCCTTGATCGCCATCGACGTGTTCCCTGCATGCCGGCAAAGCGCTAATGACGCCCGACGCGCGCTGTCCTGCGCGCCGCGCTGTCACGCGTGATCGCCGCCGCGGTCGGCATTTGGCCGGTGCGCACGCTCAAATCCATCGCGTCCAGCAGGCGACCGTCGAAATCCGAACAGACACTTGCCAACGGCACCGCCTCGCCCATGTCCACCAACGCCAGCGCCAAGGTCGCCGCACGACCGAGGCTTGCGTTCAGTTGCCTGCCCCAGCGCGATCGCACCCTTTTGTCCTTCGCTCCAGCCAAGGCCTCGCGAAAGTGGCTGGCGCGCACGCGTTCGGCCGCCAATGCATGGCGGACGGCGTTGCGTTCGGAGGTCATCATGTATTTCAGGTTCGGAGCCAACATGACTGTTCCTTTTTTTGGTGGGGGGTGGGACTGCGCCGTTCGCATCCATGCCGCCGTCCTGCATCAGGAAAGGTGCCCTGGACAAAACCGTCCGGGATTTGTCCAGGGCAAACCGGATTCGGCGCGCATCCGGATCCGGCTTGGACGGGTCGCATGCGTTGCGGCATTCGGCCCGCACGCGGTGCTTCCATGCACCGCACAACCCCGGTCGTACCGAGGCCGCCAACACCCGGGCTCGCCGCTTGCCTGATCGAACATAAGCGCCGGTGTGTTGCAAGCCATTGCCACTCACGAAGCGTGCCAACCGGCAAACCGCGACACCACGCGCCCGCGCGCTCGGCGCAGCGCCGACGCGTGAAATCATTTCCGGTACGGACTGAAAATTTTGGCGAGCCGGGTGCAGCCACCACGGCGCCGGGGGCTACTTCACATCGCTGCGCACCTGCGCATGCGCGATCAGCGTGAAAATCAGGGTGCCGCCGACGATGTTGCCGGCGAGCACCGGCCCGACGAAATGCAGGAAGGCGTCCTGCCACGCCAGTTGCCGCATGAACACGAGGTAGAACACCTCGCCGGCGGAACCGATCACATGGACCAGCCCCGCCGCCGCGATCAGCCAGGTCAGCCCGATGATGATCCACAGCCGCGATGCTTCGGCCGCCGGCATCAACCACACCATCGTGGCGATGATCCAGCCTGCGGCCACTGCCTTGACGAACATCGCAGGCACCGGATAGCTCATGACGGTGGCACCCAAACCGATCATGGCGTGGTCGATCGATTGATTGAACAACGGCAGCCACGCCACCGCCAACGCAAACAGCACGATGCCGACGAGGTTGCTGACCAGTACCACGCCCCACAGCCTCAGCATGCGCGCGAACTTGCGCCAACTGGGCGACGCAACAATTGGCAGCACCACCGTCAGCGTGTTTTCGGTGAACAGTTGCTGGCGCGCGAGGATGACGATGACGAACCCGGTGCTGTAACCGAGCGACACCAGCAACTCGGTTATCCGCGTTCCCGGAAGATAGGCGCGCAACACCGCGCTCGCGACCATCGAGAACCCCATCGACAGGCCGGCCGCGAGCCCCGACCAGGTCAGCGCCGGGATGCTGCGCTTCAGTTCCTCTTCGCCGGTCGCCTCGATGGCTTCGTGCAATACCGCGGCGCGCGGCGGCATCCGCCGCTCGACATCGGCGTGTTCGGCATCCTTGAGCACCGGAGCGTAGTGATCGTCGCCAGCGTCGCGATGTCGGGGCGTATCGTCGCGATCGGTCGTCATCACTGCGACCACTGCCGAACGGGGCCGTCCGCATGCATGCTTCGCAACGGACGGCCCGATGGCGTCACTTGCCCGCGGCGCGCGAGCTGCTGGCGTGACTTCGCGCGCCGCCCGACTTGCCGCTGCGACCACGGGACTTGCCGGCAGCACGGGACGAGCCGGACTTGTTGCCGCCCTGGTCCTGTTTGTTCACGGTGCGCCAGGCGCGCTCTTCGGCCTCGCCTTTCGAAGCGCCGCGCTTTTCGTAGCCTTGCTCGATGTGCTCGGCCTTGCGCTTCTGCTTGTCGGTGTAACTGGATTTGTCTCCACGCGTCATGTCATGGCCTCCTTTCCAGGGTACTTCCATGGGACCTGAGCCGGCCCCGTTGCAGTTCCGCTGCGCGTGTCAACGCGTCACCGGACGTTCATGGAACCGCACCCAACCGGATCGAACGGAATGTGTGCTGGTTCAATCATGGCTCGACAGACGAATTGCGACAGGAACGGCTCCAGCACCACTGCACAAGATACGCCGTAGTATTCGCTGAAGTATTCCTTCTTGCCCTTGGTCACCACGTTGGCGGACGAATTCGGGCGTGGAATCAACTGGAACATGTAGCCGCCGCCGTAGGGCAGAATCGGCGCAGCCGCTTCCGCCGAGTGCCAATAGGCGGAAACCGCAAGCGGGTTCCGCCCTACCGTGATCTTGCTGCGGTGTTCTGCGGCAACGCGTACACCATGATGTCGTCGCCGGTTTTGGTACCTAACCCGCCGTGGCCACCGGCCGCGATTGCGATGTATTGCCGGCCGTTGACCTTGTACGTCATCGGCGTAGCCTGGCCGCCCGCCGGCAGGCGCGCTTGCCACAGGCGTTGGCCAGTGCGTTCGTCGAAAGCCCGGATGAAATCGTCCGAGGTGGCGCCGACGAAGATCAGCCCGCCGCGCGTGATGAGATTGCCACCAATGTTGAACACACCGGTTTGCATCGGGAAATTGAACGGGATGTGCCACGGGCCGTTGTCGCGGGTGGTGCCGAGCGGGCGCTCCCAGATGATCTTGCGGGTGACCAGGTCGATCGCGACCAATTTGCCCCACGGCGGCGGATTGCACGGTATCCACCACGGGTTCATCCACGGCTCGACTTTGGCGACATAGGGCGTGCCGTACATCGAGGCGAGATTGTGTTGGGTCTTGGGCGGCGCCTTGCTGCGATCGGTCCACGGTTTGACCCAGCCGTTCTTCTCGGCCTTCTCGCGCGGAATCAAGGTCACCATGAAGGGGATGTAATTGGTGTTGGCGATCAGCACCAGATTGCGCGGGTCGATCGACGCGCCCATCCAGTCGATCACGCCGTCGTAGGCCGGATACACCAGCGTCTTCTTCGCCTGCGGTGGCGTGAAATGGCCTTCGTAATACGCCTGCTTGTACTGGATGTGGCACAACATCTGGTCGATCGGCGTGCCGCCCCACAATTGCGATTCCTTGAGGTACGGCGGCGTCAGCGATGGCATGCCCACCGAATAAGGTTGCGTCGACGAGATGCGGTCGCCCGGCAGCACGTCGGTCGGAACCTTTTCCTCGACCACCTTGGCGATCGGCTTGCCGGTCTCGCGATTCAGCATGAACAACTGCCCGCGCTTGGTGGTCTGCACCAATGCAGGAATCGTGGTGCCGTCGGGACCCGGCAGGTTCACCAGCGACGGACCGATCGGCAAATCGAAATCCCACAGGTCGTGATGGGTGGTCTGGAAATGCCAGCGTGGCGCACCGGTTTCGTAATCGAGCGCCACGATGGAACTGTTGTATTCGTCATCGAAGGAACGCCGATGACCGCCGTAGTAATCCGGCGTCGCATTGCCGAGCGGCAGGTACACCAGCCCGAGTTTCGGATCGGCGGTATATGTGCCCCATGCGTTGGGCGTGCCGCGCGTCAACTCGCGACCGTTGGTGAGATCGGATGCATGCACCACCTGCTGACCCGGCGGTCGCCCAAGGTCCCACGCCCAGATCAACTTGCCGGTGACCGGATCGAATGCACGCACCGCACCGGAGGGTTCGTTCTCGGCGATGTTGTCGTAGATCCATCCACCCGTAATCACGCGATCGCCGATCACCAACGGCTGCGAGGTGATGAAATGGAATCCCGGCGGTACGTTGCCGAGGTACTGCTTGAGGTTCACGTAGCCGGCGTTGCCGAAGTCGGGGCACAACTTGCCGGAGTCGGCATTCACCGCGAACAGCCGCGCGTCGCCGGTCGGCGCGATGATGCGGCGCGGGCACGCGGTCGCGGTACCCGGCGGCGCCGCGTAATAAGCGACCCCGCGGCAGGAATGGTATTGGTCGGACGAATCACTGCCGTCGGGTTTGAATTTCCATTTCATCTTGCCGGTCGCGGCATCGAATGCTTCGACCCAATGGTGCCCGGTGCACACGTACAAGGTGTCGTTGACCTCGATCGGCGTGTCTTCGAAATTGAATTCCTTGCCGGAACCGCCGCCACCGCCGCCGTTCTCGCCGTGCTTGGGCATGTCGCCGGTATGCGCCTGCCAGGCCAGCTTCAGGTGCGTGACGTCGCTCGTATTGACCTGATCCAATGGTGAATAACGGTCGCCGCGCGCGGTACGACCGTAATAGATCCAGTCGCTCGCGCTCACCAGCGGCGTCGGTGCGGGCGTGAAATCACGCGACGCCATGGTGCCGTGGATGCCGCGTGGAATGAACCACGGGAAAGTGCATATCACGATGCCAGCCAGCACTACCAGGCCCAGTCCGTACACGCCGCGGTGCTCGTTCAGACGGTGCGACACCCACGGCATCATCAGGTAGATGCCGATCGCGATCGGCAGCCACAGCCGCGGCGCCAAGCCGAACCGCTTGAACCCCACTTCCACCACCGCCCACACCAGCGTGCCCAACAGGACGATGAAATAAATCCACAGCGACCAGCCGCGGGCGAAGCCCAGCCCGACGCCGGTCAGCAGCAGCCCGATTCCCGCCAGCAGGTAATACGGCGTGCCGCCAAGCGTCAACAGATAGACGCCGCCGATCACGAAATACAACCCGATGATCACCAGCACGATGCCTCCCGAAAGCGGCGCCCAATGCCAGCGGCGGGTATGGACGGTGTCTCGTGTAATCGACATGGCTTGGCTCCATTGCAAACGTATCTGAAAAATTCCTTGGCGACATTGCGCGCTACGGTCCAAAAGAGATCTGCGCGCGCACCTCGAACACGCGCGGATCGACCGGCGCGACATACAGGTTGGCCGGACTGTGGTTGGCGTGCGCCCACACGTAATCGGCCTGCAACTCCAGGTTCCGGTTGACGTACCAGTTCACCCCCACCGTCCAGTTGTCCTCGCGCCCGCCCTGGACAATGCCGTCGGCAAGGTCCAGCTCGCTGTAACGCACCGCGATCCCTACCGCGCCGTAGCTGTGTTTCGGTTTGGGCAACTGGAATTTGCCGAACTTGTAGGTGCGTGCCGTCTCGCCGGTCAGCATCCACGCGCCCAGGACGTAGTAACCGCGACCGCGGAACTCGGGCAGGCCGTCCTCACGATGCGCCGCCATTTCCAGGTATTCACCCTGCACGAAAAGCGGCCCTTGCAGCAATCCCAATTCCAGCCCTTCGCGATCGATGGAGTCGGTGAGCGGCAGCGATTTGGTGTTGACCAGCCAGGTCTTGGTCAGACTCGCTTCCGGCGCGGCGTAGAACGTCGCCATGTGATCGGACGGGTATTCGCGCGACGCCGAAAGACCTATGTGCACGACCCGCTTCTTGGTCTTGATGGGGTTGAACACCGCGCGCGCGGCATACGTGTGTCCCGGAAATTTCCCTTGCAGGTCGCCGCCCGAGAAATACGCCAGCTGAAAAAACCAGTGCGGAATATGGCCGTAGCTCCAGCGCGCACCAATGCGCCAGTTCTCCGAGATCGCCAGGTCCGGAAGGCTGGGTGTCAGGAACGTCCAGTTCGGCGCGCCTTCGAGTTGCTGCCAACCGACCGGCGTCAGGAACTGGCCGACGCGGAAATCACCGTAATGCTTCGAGCTGTACTGGATGTAATTGGCGGTCCAGCTTCGATCCCAGTCGTAGCCGAGCTGCAGCTTCAGGCCGTTCGGGGTTTCGAAATACGGGTCGAGCTCGCTGCGATTCCAGCCGTTCGCATCCTTGAATAAAGGCGCGCCGGTCAACGGATCATGGCCGCCGTTCGAAAACCCGTCGTGGTCGTATTGGAACACGCCGCCGACTCCGAACTTGTAGCCGGAATCGCTGGTGTACTGCACGGGAATCCCGAACAGCTTGGGAGTCTTGGCGCCGGCGGCGAAACCGCACGCCAGCAGACAACAGAAAAAAAGCGGCTTCGACAGTCGCATTGCACGGCTCCTCCTTGAGCGGGTGCAGACCGGCGTTGAAACAACCGGCCGAGGTTCAGCAGCAATTCCTTTGCAATCGACCATACTCTTCCGAAACGCGCAACACAACCAAGGATGGATGCGTCATGGGCAGGTGAAGGATCACATTGCAAGAGTCCGCGCGTTGATCTCCCGATCGGACGCGCATGCGCATCGCTTGGCCGGCACACCGGCCACACATGGGAGGGCATCGTCATGACGACCCAGCACTGGGAATTCCTCAAGAAGAGCGATACTTCGCTCGGCCAGTTCTATCCGCTCCACTACATCGTCGCCGGCTACGGCGACATGGAAGCGGCGCATGCAGCCGAATCCGCCTTTCGCGATGCCGGTACTTCGCGCGACGACGTGCGCGCAATGGACGGCGAATTCGTCGCCGGGCAACTGGAATCGCAGGACGACGAAAGCGTCGTGGAAAGAGCCGAGACCAGTCTGGTCAAGTTCATGGGTACCGAGATGGGTTACCTGAGCGAAGACAAGAACCACGCACTCAATGGCGGCGCGTTCCTGTTCGTGTACGCACCCGACGATGATTCGGTCGCGCACGCCAGGCAGGTCTTCGAACATCACGCGCCAGTCTACGCGCGGCGTTATCTGCGCATCGCCATCGAGCGAATCATCGAAAATCCGAATGCGTTGTAGGCCGTGCCAGACGGACGGCATTCGCACGAATCGGCTGCGGCGTCGGTGCACCTTGAAGCCGCAACAGGTCGATAAAAAGTGCTTCCCTGTCCCCTGCGGTGCGTGCGGGTTGCGCCAGTGCGCTTCGGGAGATGGGCGCGTCTCCGGCATCCCGGGGCCGCGACACCGGCACCCTGCTGCCGCTGGCGTAATCACGCCGAGGATGGCGAGTCAAAGGAAACTCTGATTTTGCTCGTCATTCCGGCGAAAGCCGGAATCCATCTGAAATCAAGATCAAAATGGACCCCGGCTTGCGCCGGGGCGACGAAAACAGGGATTGATCAGGGGTTCCCAACGTGACGTCACCGGACGCTTGTTTCGCGACGGGCCACCAGCCCGCCGCGAACGCAAGGGTCAATGCGCGACATCGGCGCCCGCGACGTGCAAGCTCGTCTCCACAGGCAGGTTGGCAGACGAATCACCGACCATGATCCGGTAATCACCGCCGATAACCTGCCACGCATGCTTTGCCGTATTCCATGCAGCAAAATCATGCACCGGCAGCTTGAAACTCACGCGCCGCGTTTCTCCGGGCCGTAGCCAGACTCTCGCAAACGCCTTGAGCTGTCGCGGTGGCTCACCAGCTGCCGGTGGCGCGCCCAGGTAAAGCTGCGCAACCTCCGCGCCCGGCCGGTGCCCGGTGTTGGTCACCTCAACCGTCGCCGTCACCGTACCAGCCGCGCCGATCTGTGCAGGCGTCACCACCAGGTGACGGAACGCAAAGGTCGTGTACGACAACCCATAGCCAAACGGAAACAGCGGCGTGAGTTTGCGTGCGTCATACCAGCGGTAGCCAACATCCAGATCTTCCGCGTACCGGACCTTGCCGTTCACGCCACCCCACTCTGCCACCGTGGACGCCGGGACCTGGCTCAACGATCGTGGGAACGTTATCGGCAGCTTGCCCGACGGGTTCACGTCGCCATACAACAGCGCAGCAATCGCGGAGCCCGCCTGCTGTCCTGGGTACCACGCCTCGACGACACCCGCCACTTGATTCAGCCACGGCATCGTGACCGCTGAACCCGTGTTCAGTACCACGATGGTGCGGGGGTTCGCGGCCGCAACGGCCTTGATGAGCTGGTTCTGGCCGGCAGGCAAATCGATGTCGGAATTGTCAAATGCCTCGGACTCGAACTTGTTGGCGTAGACGATTGCGACGTCCGAGCGTGCGGCCAACTGCGCCGCCGCTGCGATCGTCGCGTGCTCACCCGGCAACAGCCAACCAAGATTGACGAAGGCATCCGACAGGTGCCGCGTGCCCATCGACATCCACCACTGCGCTTTCTTGGCGCTGGGCCTGAACACGTAATCGATTTCCACCGTGACCGGCTTGCCGGCGACAAGCTGCACGCTGGCCGTATGCGTCACGCCAATCGGCACCGGCAGTCCTGAAATGATTTTCTGTTCGGCGACGTGCTGCGTCAGCGGTGCATCCGCGGCCGTATGGGCGTCGATGACTGGCTTGCCATCCACAATCAGCCGGCTGATACCGTGGCTCGTCAGACCGAAGGTGTAGCGACCGGACACCGGTGGCGTCAAAACACCTTTCCAGCGTACCGAAAACGCATGTCCGGCGGTGACGCCGCTTACGGGAGCGCCATGCCAAACGGCGGAAGCGTCCTGCGCGGTTCGGATGGCAACAGGCTGCCCGCGAAAGTCCGCGTCCGCGAAATATTCGACCCGCAATCCGCGCGCCCGATGGTCCGGAGTCGTGAAATACTGCGCCGAGATGGTGGGATACGCTCCACTCTCCGGAATGACCCCCGGCGCGTACCTGACCTTCATCCCTGCCTTGGCCGCACGCTGGCGAATTCCCTCGAGCGGCGTGACGACTCCGATACCGGGTACCGAGGCACTTCCACCGCCGTGCGTCAGCGTGTCGAACGCCGCGCCCTCGCCAATAACGGCAACGCTATGGATTTTCTTGCCGTCCAACGGCAACACGCCGCCTTTGTTTCGCAGCAGCACCGTGCCCTGTTCGGCCACTTTCAATGCCACTTGCAGGTGCTCCGGCGTTGCGGCTTCGGCGGCAGGGTCACCACGCGAGGTCCGGTCAAATAGCCCAAACCGAAACTCCTGCGTCAGGATGCGCCGCACCATCGTATCCAGGCGGCGCTGCGGAACCTTGCCGGCCTTGATCGCGGCGACAAGCGCTGCGCCAAAATATTTGGAATCCGGCATCTCCATGTCCAACCCGCCGTTGGCGGCAGCGACGGTGCTGTGCGTCCCACCCCAGTCCGAAGTGATAAACCCCGCGAATCCCAATTGCTTGCGCAGGATGCCGTCGAGGTACGGATCCCCGCAGGCATTGACCCCATTGATCCACGCATACGAACACATCACCGACGCCGGCATGGCCTGCTTGATCACCGCCGCGAACCCTGGGGTATAAATTTCGTGCACCGCCCGGTCACTGACAATCACATTGTCAGCCGGCGTGTTGCGATGATCTTCCTGGTTGTATACAGCCCAATGCTTCATCTGCGCCATCACGCCTTGCGCCTGCACGCCTTCCACGTCGCCCGCAGCGATCTGGCCCGAAAGATAGGGATCCTCGCTGTAGCTCTCGAATGCCCGACCCCAGCGCGGGTCGCGAACAATGTTGAGTGTCGGCCCCAGGTCCACGTCGACGCCCTTGACCTTGTCCTCGGCGCCAATGACCTGCCCATACTCGCGTGCCAGCGCGGGATCGAAGGTTGCCGCCAAGTCCGTGGCCGACGGCAATTGCGTGGTGCCGTCCATGCGCACGCCAAGCGGGCCATCGTGCAGCGTCAGCTCAGGAATGCACAACGCCGGATTGCCGGCCACGCGCCCCGCATAGGGCTCCGGTGCAGCCACGCCATGCACCAGACTGATCTTGTCGGCCAGCGACATCCGTGACATCAACTGGGCTACCCGCGCCGCGATCGGGGCCGAGGACCCGACCCACGGACAATCCCCGTGCGCCGCGCCGTGGTCAATCGTCTGTCCACCACTTGCCGCGCCCATCGCGCATGGAACCACAACAAGCGTATCCAGCACGGCCAGCACCCCGGCCCACAACGCACATCGCCACACCCGCTGCTTCGCCTTGACTATACGTTTCACAAGCACGCCCTCCACACAGGATCCCAAACAGGCGACCGCTACCAAGCCAACCAGGACCGGAACAGCGGGGCACCACACGTGACCCTCAAACAGTCCCGGGGCCGCGACAATCCGCACCTGCGACCCCGGAACCGCGCCTCCATATCCTTACGTCACATGCACGAACTCACATTTTGAATCTGACACCCGCCATGACGTAACGCTCCGAGAGGCTCGAGTAGTATTTTTCGCTCGGCCACACGAGATAGAAGCTGGAGCGTTCATTCGTCAGATTCTGACCTTGCAAGAAGATCTGGAAGTTGGGGTTGATCTGATAACTCACACTGGCATCGAGATAATGTGTAGCGGCCTGATACACCTCGAATCCATTCACGCCAGCGTAATTCGCCTGCACCGCCCGCTTGCTGCGATAGTTCTCCGCGACACGCACCTGCAGATGGTTATCCTGATACCAGAGAATGAGGTTGCCGGACTTCTTCGAATTGTCCTGGAACGGCACCGCATTGCCAGCAAGGTCATTCTGATCCGTTGCGCTCGGTGAATACGTCGCGTTGACCTCGATGCCGGTATGCGAAAGGATTCCAGGCAGGAATGTGAAAGCCTGGCGGTAATCACCCTCGAATCCGTGCAGCACCGCGCCTCTTCCCTGCAGCGGCTCGGTAACAGGCACACACCGCCTGACGACCCCATCCTGATCCGGGAGCAAGCATGTCGTGGAGCCGCTGTTCTCGATGAAGCTGGCCACATTGATGTGGAAGTAATCAAAACTCAGCATGCTGCTTGGGTTGATGTACCACTCGAGCGAAATCCCGGAATTGGTGGATCGCCACGGGTCGAGGTCAGGGTTGCCACTGGAACTTGCACTCGTGACCGCTTCGACCGCTTGTCCATTTGGCAGCGTCGTGATCTGGTATGCCGGGCTGAGTCCACCACCCCACTGGTCCAGGGTCAGCGGCATCATGTTCTTGGCAACCGCTACACGGAGGAGAAGATTCGGCATCAGATCGATGGCCAAATTGAATGCGGGCAGTACATCGTTATATTGCCGATTTGTCCTCGACGTTCCGATGGCCGGCGCATTGAGCCCATACGGACCATTGCTCCCTGATATGTAC